>JBKDJT010000131.1:0-13258 GCA_046345435.1 Bacteroidota bacterium | reverse complement strand
GGCATAATGTGCCAGCTTTATATGATCATGAAAACGTAGCTTATCGGCAGGAATACCCAGTGACTGATGCCATTTCATTCTTTCCTCCTTCCAGTAACGATACCATTCCAACTCTGAACCGGGTCGTACAAAATACTGCATCTCCATCTGTTCAAATTCACGCATCCGGAAAATAAACTGACGAGCTACGATTTCATTTCTAAAGGCTTTACCCGTTTGTGCAATACCAAAAGGTATTTTCATCCTTCCTGTTTTCTGCACATTCAGAAAATTCACAAAAATTCCTTGTGCAGTTTCAGGACGCAGATAAACGATATTATCACCCTCCTCTGATGCAGCGACTGCTCCGAATTCAGTTTGGAACATCAGATTAAACTGACGCACATCTGTCCAGTTACAAGTACCGCTTACCGAACAAAGAATTTTATTCTCTTCAATCAACTGCTTAATCCCTGTAAAATCATCTGCTGCCAGCAATTGTTCCATTTTTGCAATCAATGCTTCTCCATCCGATGAGGAAAGTTTTTCCGCATGTGCTTCTATGAGATGATCTACCCGGTATCTTTTTTTACTGTCCTTGTTATCAATCATCGGATCGCTGAAATTATCAACGTGCCCACTTGCCTTCCATGTTGTGGGATGCATAAATATTGCAGCATCAATACCCACTATGTTATCATGGAATTGTGTCATGCTTTTCCACCATGAATCACGGATATTTTTTTTAAGCTGTGCTCCATACTGTCCGTAATCATAAACAGCACTTAGCCCGTCGTAAATTTCAGAAGACTGAAAAATATAGCCATACTCTTTGGCATGAGAAATAATATTTGCAAACAGATGTTCAGATGACATACTAAAATTTTGAAAGTGCGCAAATATAAACCATTTCCAAGTGGTGTAAGAGTCGGTTAGAATGAAAACTTAAACTCAATGCTCACTTTAATTTTAAATTTTGTCTATGACGATCGGCGTCCCTTTGGGTTTTCTTTTCCATATTTTTCCGGAAAGCTGAAGTTAAGTCTACCCCTGTCTGATTCGCCAGGCAAATCAACACCCATAGCACATCTGCCATTTCATCAGCAAGTTCTTTATTGCTTTCTGTTGGTTTAAAAGACTGCTCACCGTAAAGACGCACCATCAACCGAGAAAGTTCGCCAACCTCCTCCATCAGAATACCCAAATTAGTTAGCTCACGAAAATAACGGACTCCAACCGTTTTTATCCATTGATCTACCTGATCCTGCGCTTCACGTAAAGTGACGCCTCCATTGGAATCATGCTTCAGTTGCTCCATATTGTTATTATATTAATTTATTCCTTGTTTGCGCTGTCGATGAATATCGTAACCGGCCCGTCATTGATGAGTTGTACCTGCATATCTGCACCAAACAACCCTGATTGCACCTGCTTTCCTGTTATCTCAGATAAGCGACTAATCATTTGCTTATACAAAGGCACTGCTTTTTCCGGACGGGCAGCACGAATATATGAAGGCCTATTCCCTTTTGCCGTTGATGCCATTAAAGTGAATTGGCTTACGAGCAAGAGATCCCCTCCTATCTCTTTCAGAGATAAATTCATCACACCCTTCTCGTCATCAAAAATCCGCATCTGAGAAATTTTTCCGGCCAGCCATTCAAGATCACTCTCCTCATCCTTCTCTCCGACACCCAGGAAAACAAGCAAACCTTTTTCAATAGATGAATATTGCTTCCCATCTATGATTACTGCTGCATTTTTAACCCGCTGAACCAATGCCCTCATGTTAAAGCGTGTTTTTTAAATTTATAAAATGCTAATTTACAGATCCTAAATATGATCTATGAGAAAAGATATTAGCAGCGAACTCACCTTTCAAACCGCAAGAAGCAGCGGAGCTGGTGGCCAGAATGTAAACAAAGTAGAAACTCTGGTTATTGCTGGCTGGGATTTAAATGCATCTCAGCTGGTGTCGGATAAAGAGAAAACAATACTTGCCGCGAAACTTGCTAATCAGATTACTAAAGAAGGTTTATTAAAAGTAAGATGCAGCACTCATCGCACACAGCTTGCCAACAAAGAAGAAGCAATCAAAAAAATAAACCGACTGGTAACTCATGCGTTGACCATAAAGAAAGCAAGAATTGCAACAAAACCACACAAGGCATCGAAAGAAAAAAGAATAGAATCCAAAAAAAGAAACGCAGAAAAAAAAGCAAGCCGACAAAAATGGCGTTCGAAAAATGAATGAGATGAGAACCTTGAATATTTCTACTATGTCAATAATCAATTTTTACGCTTCTTCATCAATTCCTCCAGAAATTTTGCCTGAATATTAACTTCAGCTTTTTGTTTCTCTATCAGTTGTTTGTTTTCTGAAATATCCTGCTGCAACTTTTGTAATTTTTTCTCCAGCTGAACCCCCTCATCAGTTAAAGACTGAAGTTTTTTTTGAGCTCCCTTTAGTTTATCATCCTGCTCCTTAATTTCAACTTCGAGCGACTGTTTTTCAGCCCATACGGGAAACTGTTCTGTAAATTTTTTAACGGCTGCAGGAAGCCCATCAGAATCGTTTGGTGCTACATAATTATTGTTGCCTCTTGATACTGCCATATATACATCAGCAGATTCACTTTCCTTTCTGCCTTTTTTCTGTACCTTAAAAAGTATATCGTAGCTGTCCGGACCAATTTCAATTAATTTAACAGCCTTATATAATAACCCTCCTTTTTCCTGAGAAGGAGAATAACCCAACTTGCCCATCTCAATTTTAATCGCATCTTCTGTAATTTCCTGACTAAATGCAATTGAAATTTGAACAGCGGGAAACTTCTGCTTCTGCCACTCTATGTCAGTGAAATATTGAGCAAAAGAGCCAATAACGGAAAACATGCAAATAAGTGTAAAAGAGAGATGCTTCATATGTTTTTTATTTTAATTGAATTAGTTAAATTTTATACCTGTTATTTTCGCTATTATTAAATTAAAATGCTCCTTATAGATTTTTATTTTTAAAACTAAAAGCCGGGTTTCATAAAACTTTATCCACGCATTAAAAATGATAATAAACTTATGAATATTCACGAATATAGCTGAATTTTGAACCTGTAGCAACATCTTACAAAACAACAAATCAAATAAATTGAGCGGAATCAAAACATTAGCGAAACAGACTGTATGGTATGGAGCCAGCAATATATTCAGTCGATTCCTCAATTACCTTTTAACCCCGCTTCTAACCTCCGTTTTCATTTCAGCCGATTATGGCAAAATCTCAACTTTGTTTGCCTATGCCGCTTTTCTGAACATCATTTTTACATACGGGATGGAAACCGCCTACTTTCGTTTCATCCAACAACAGCCTGAAAAAAAAGTTTATAATACTGCATTCAGTTCCATCCTCATCTCGACACTAATCATCACTACTTTGTTCTGGGTATTGACTCCACAGATAGCATCCTTTCTTGAAATACCCGATCATCCTGAATTCATTAGATGGATGCTGCTCATTGTGGCATTTGATACACTTGCTGTTTTACCTTTTTCTAAACTCAGATACCAGGGCCGACCGGTAAAATTCGCGATTATCAAAACAGCGAATATCATGATCAACATTAGTCTTGTTCTGTTTTTTTTATACCTCTGCAAGAACAGCCCTGATTCTTCCTACTGGTCGGGTTTTTATGATAAGGAAATCGGAGTCGGCTATGTTATGATTGCCAACCTCGTTGCAAGCATCATCACATTGATATTACTTTTCGGAGAAATTGCAACATTCCGATGGGAACTAAACCCTTCTTTCTGGAAAACACTGATGAAATACAGCTGGCCCTTGCTTATTGTAGGTTTCGGTGGGATGGTCAATGAAATGATTGACAGGTTTATGCTACTCAAATTATACAACGGTACTTCACAGGAAGCCTTGTCTCAGATTGGCATTTACAGCGCAAACTACAAACTGGCAGTATTGATCGTAATCTTTATTCAGACATTTCGAATGGGTGCAGAACCCTTCTTCTTTAGCCAGTCATCCAGTGAAGAGGCGCCTAAAACCTATGCACGTATCTTGAAATTTTTTGTAATTGCCTGCTGCGGATGTTTTCTTGCCGTCACGCTTTTTCTTGATGTGTGGAAATATTTTATGGGAAACACGCATAAAGAATACTGGAGCGGACTGCTTATCGTTCCTGTTCTGATGTTATCAAAAATATTTCTTGGTATCTATTACAACCTTTCTGTCTGGTATAAAGTCACCAATAAAAATCTTTATGGCGCCTGGATCACCATCACCGGTGTACTAGTAACAGTAATTGTAAATTATTTGCTGATCCCTGTATGGGGCTATTGGGCATGCGCACTTGCTACTGTTTGCTGCTACGGATGGATGATGATTGCTTCAGCCGTAACCGGACAGAAATTTTACCCTGTTCCCTATAACTGGGGAAAAATCACTCTTTATATTTTATGCAGCCTTACCTTATTTTTCTGTTACTTTCTCATTAGAAACAATACAGAAAATCTGTTGACGCTGCATCTCTCTTCAGCCGGCTTCATTCTTTTATTTTTAATCCTTGTTTTACGTACAGAAAGAAATGAACTACGCAAAATGCCTTTTATAGGACGATATATTTAATGCTGTAAAAAAGGATTGTATTGCTTTTCATGACCAATGGTGGTTGAGGGCCCATGTCCGGAGTAAACAATTGTATCATCAGGAAGCTTAAACAATTCTTCCCTGATACTTTTTAATAAAAGATGATGATTGCCTCCCGGCAGATCTGTTCTACCAATACTTTCACGAAACAATACATCTCCTCCAATTAAAAATCCCTGTTCCCTGCAATAAAAACAAATATGTCCGGGTGAATGACCGGGTACAAATAAAATTTCAAGCCGATCTTCATCAAGCCCGACTTCCGTTCCCTCCTTTAAATCAATAAAATCTCCATCGTATTGATCAAACGGTAAGTTCCACATTAAACCGCTTGCCGGAGCAAGATCAAACACTTGTTGTTCTTTGGCATGACGCTGTAGTGTCAGCCCGTAAGTTTCATGTACCCACTTGTTGCCAAATACATGATCGAGGTGACAATGTGTATTGAGTAAAATAAGCGGTTTAATCTGATTGTCTTCTACGAAACGGGCAAAAATCTGCCTCTCTTCTTCAAAATAACAACCGGGATCTATGACAATTGCATGACCATGTTCGTTATATAGCACATATGTGTTTTCCTGAATGGGACTAAAGGTGAAAGCTTTTATCTGAAACATGGTATGAAAAGTTGTAATTTTATAACCCGTTTCGATGACATTTACGAACGGAACAACACGAAATTATGCGAATTAAAGGGAACCTTAGAATGCCCCTGCTGGCTTGTCTAATTTTATTCATACTATTCTTTCAAACCACATATGCACAGGTGAATATGGTTGAATACGGTAAAAATCGTGTGCAGCACAACCGCTTTCAGTGGAGCTACTACCAAAGTCCAAATTTCAATGTGCACTACTATCAGAACGGTCTGGAACTCGCGAAATTTGTTACCCAGTCAGCTGAAGAAGAATTATCGTCACTGGAAGATTTTATCGAATTCAGTGTGCAACGTAGAATGAATGTTGTACTTTATAATCACTACAACGATTACAAGCAGTCGAATATTGGTATTGGACTCGACTGGCCAAACAGCGGCGGCATCACCAAGTTGGTGAATAATAAAATGGTACTCTATTTCAACGGAGATCATCTCGACTTACGCAGACAAATCAGAGAAGGAATCGCCAAGGTTTTAGTTGAAACACTTTTATTCGGCGATGATCTCGGAGAATTTGCTCAAAATCAGGCCTTGCTCGACTTACCTAAATGGATGACAGATGGGTATATCAGTTATGCGGCTGAAATCTGGAATACAAAAAATGACAACTTGCTGAAAAGTGCAATGCTTGGTTATAGTTATAAAAATTTTTATCAGTTTGCTTTTGAACAATCTGCTCTTGCCGGACACGCTTTCTGGTATTATATAGAAGAGAAATACGGAAGGGAAAATGTAACTTATCTGCTCTATCTAAGTCGGATGTACAAAAATGTAAACAGGGCTACACAAACGATCTGTAAGAAAAAACTAAAAACGGTTTTAAAAGAATTCATCTCCTATAACCAAGACAAATACTACAAAGACATTCGCAGTCGCCGTGATGTAACGAGAGGCAGAGTAGCAGCCCCTGTTGAAATAAAAAAGAAGGACTACTTCCGTTTTCAGGCAAGCCCTCAAGCCAAATCCTCCACCTTTGCCGTTGTTGAATATCACAGAGGTGTTTCCCGAATTGTGCTTAATGAAAATTTCATTGCACGCAAAGTAATATGGCGTAGCGGCGTCAGAAATTTAGAAGAGAAGCCCAATCCAAATTATCCACTCATGGCCTGGGATCCCAAAGGCACACGTCTTTCAATTATCACTTGGGAGAAAGGAAAACTTTTACTTCGTGTTTATGATGTGCCCGGTAGAAAAATGATTATTAACGGACAGATTCTCCCGTTTGAACAAATCAATGATATGCAGCACATGCTGGATGCGCAGACATTATTATTAAGCGCAGTGAAAGGTGGCCAAAGCGATATCTATATTTATAAGATAGAAAAACAACTAACCGAACAAATTACGGTGTATGATGATCTTGATGCCTCATTTGTAGCATTCCCCAATAAAACCGGCATTCTTTTTTCAAGCAATCGCCCTGCTTCGCAAGCTCCTTCCGGCGATACCGTTCTTCCGAAAAACCGGTATAATGTATTCCTGGTCGATAACTGGAATAAATCTGAATTTAAACAGATAACACAACTGAGTAACATCAAATATGGCAATGCGCGCTACCCCATGCAGTACAATGTAAACCACTTTACATTCGTTAGCGATGAAACAGGTATTGGTAACAGATGGGCAGGATTTTTTACCACACAAGCTGCAGGTGTAGATACCATCTATCAAATAGGCGAAGAAATATTACGCAACCCCGAGATCAAAGAGATTGATTCAACACTGAAATCATGGAACAGAACAGAACCCGACTCTGTTTACACCTTCAGAATTACTCAGGACAGTGCTTATACTTTCCCGATCACAAATTACCAGAGCAGCATACTGGAAACAAGAATTGCGGGTGACAAAGGAATGGTTACCGAAGTAAACAGACAAGGTCAGTTTAAATTTCTATATAAACTGAATGTAGATGAAAAGGTACTTCGTAAAAGAAATATCAATGCACGTCCTACTGAATACATCAAAAGAATAACCCGTCTCGAAAAAACAGCAGGAGCAGATAAAGAGCAGCGAACAGATTTGACCGACAGCATCAGCAATGAAGAAATACAGGAACCCATTTTCGAAACAGGATTTGAAGAAGACAGTACAAACATCAGCGCACAACCTATCAGCTCGGAAACTTCCAAACGGCAGGAAATCTATAGCAGAATGCGTCCTTTTCTTTATACTAGAAAATATTTTGTCGACAATGTGACAACTAATTTCCTTTCTAATAATGTTTTACTGATCAATCGTTTTCAACCATATAGTGGAGCAAGTGGTCCCGTTCAGTTAGGAAATAATAATTCACTAAACGCAATGACACGTATTGGTACCATGGAATTTCTGGAAGATTATAAATTCAGCGGCGGATTCAGAATCAATTACGGATTTGAAGACAAAGAAGTCTTTATGCGATTCGATAATTTGAGAAGAAGGCTCGACTGGGGAGCAACCTACTACAGAATGACACAGTCGATTGGTTTAATCAGCGGAGGTGGCGCTTTTCAGGCAAAACAGTTAACCAATCTTTATCAAGGTACAGTATCATATCCTTTCAATGAAGTGCAAAGCATTCGTGTGAATGCCGGTATTCGCAGAGATGAATATATCGTAAAAAATGACGACCTTATTCCGGGTTCACTCACAGAACCATCCCGTTTTGAAAACTTCATCATGGCAAGAGCAGAATTTGTACACGATAACTCAATAGCTCCTGCTGCCAATATCTGGAAAGGGTTAAGAATGAAAGGTTGGTTTGAATTATTCAGCAGAGCCGGAGGAAATTTCAAAGGGTCGGGGCGTGACACTTCGGGTACTTTTACATTCAATGTCGGATTTGATGTGAGGCATTATCTTCAGATCTACAGAAATATTATCTGGGCTGTAAGAGGTGCCAGCGATTTTTCTTGGGGCAACAATAAACTTATCTATTATCTCGGAGGTACAGATGGATGGTTGATGCTCGGTAACAACCAGGTGGTTAGAAACGGAGTTCAAAAAGAACGTTATTTCAATACAACCAACAGACCTGCTCCTGATCAATCTTATGTGTATGAATCTCTAGCAGTCAACCTGAGAGGCTTTACACAAAACGTGGCAAACGGAAATAACGCAATGGTGATCAACAGTGAAATAAGAGTTCCTGTGTTCACAACTTTTTTCAATAAGCCAATCAACAATGCATTTCTTAGAAATTTCCAGTTAGTTCAATTTGTAGATCTTGGTGCAGCATGGAACGGACGATTCAACAAGTTTGGCAGACCTGAAGTAACTTACAATGAACCCGGCAGTCCGCTTACTGTTGTGGTAAAAGCTCCCGGTATTGGACCATTCATAGGCAGTTATGGGTTTGGTGCAAGAAGTACATTACTTGGTTATTTCATTCGCTTTGATGCAGGCTGGCCTATGAGCGGCTTCTTCAACCAGCAACCAAAGTTTCACGTTTCACTGGGATTCGACTTTTAACTTCAATTAATATTAATCAATACCCGATTTTACAAAAAAGGAATAACACCCAGAATATTTTTAAACAGATGGAAGATGTTTATGAGGAAGATTTTATTGGTGTTTTTACTGTTTTGTTCAGAGAGTACTCTTTGTGCTCAGGATAAAATCATAAAGGGAACGATCAAAGATGGGCATTCTGATGAACCTATTCCTTTTGCATCAATCCGTTTACCAAGAATAAAATCTGGCATCCTTGCCGATTCCTCCGGCTCTTTCTTATTTAAAATTTCAGGTCTGCAAAAAAGCGACTCCTTGTTAATTCAATATATTGGATTCTCAACACAATCAGTTGCAATCCCGGAAAGCTTTTCAGACACAATTGATCTAAATATCAAACTAGAACGCAGCAGTTTCGAAAAAACGGTTGTGATTAAATCGAAATATGGTAAAGGATGGATTTTGTGGAGAAAGATAGTTAAACATAAATCCGATAACGATCGTTACAGATTTGAAAATTTTGGGTATGAATTGTACAATAAACTAGAAATTGATATCAACCGAATCAATACAGATAAATTTAAAAGCTTTCGTATTCTTAAACCTTTTGGTGCCGTAATTGAAAAAACTGTCGATAGCACAAGTGAAGAAAAACCTTTTTTACCCGTCTTTCTTACTGAAACACTCTCCGATTATTACTACCAAAAAGACCCTTTGAGAAGAAGAGAAGAAATAAAAGCAAGTAAAACTTCCGGTATTAAAAATGAAAGTGTACAAAAATTACTTGGAGGAATGGACCAGGTGGTCAATGCCTACAATAATTTTATCCTTGTCTTCGATAAACGGTTTATCAGTCCGCTCGCCGATAACGGAGATGCTTTTTATCATTATCGCCTAACAGATACTCAATATATCGGAGGAAAAAGATTCTTTCATCTTGTTTTCGCTCCTAAACACAAAGGTGAAAATACGTTTGAAGGCGACTGCTGGATTCATGACTCAACCTTTGCCGTTCAAAAAATTAACCTGCGTTTGTCACAGGATGCCAATATCAACTATGTTGAAAAGCTGAGTATGGTACAGGAATACCGCATGCTGAGTGACAGCCTTTGGTTTTTATCGAAAGATAAATTCATTGTAGATATTGCTCCGGTAGGGAAAGAAAAATTTGGAGTTACAGGCAGAAAGACAACAACATACAGAAATGTGAAAATCAATACCGGAGAAGTATGGGAAGCTCTGCGAAAAAATAAAAAACTCGAAGAAACTATTTTAATCAGCGGCGCTTCAGATCAGGATGAAAACTACTGGAAAGAGACACGACATGAAGAACTCGATAAAAACGAGAAAGCAATTTATGCGATGATTGATACACTGCAGAAAATGCCCCTGTTTAAAAAATACAGTCAGACTGCACAGTTTCTTGCTACGGGATACAAACCATTAGGAAAACTTGAATACGGACCCTGGTTTAATGTGATGAGTGCAAATGTGGTGGAAGGATTTCGTACAAGGCTCGACTTAGGTACCAGTACAGAATTCAGTAAGAAATGGTGGTTACGCGGTTATCTTGCTTACGGCACCCTCGATCGTAAATTCAAAGGCCGAGCTGAAGTCACCTATCTGTTTCGAAAAAACCCACGTACGCGCCTGTATGCAACGTATGCCAACGACTATGATAACGGACAAGTTTACTACGACGAGGTAGGTACAGATAACATCTTCATGCTTGCCGCAAGAAAATCGGAAGTGCCAATTAAGTTTTTAAAAGTCGAACAACAAAGAATTGATTTTCTTCATGAAACTAATAGCGGCTTTTCTTTTGAACTAAGCACTGCACGCAGACAGTTTACGCCTATCAGAGCATTGCCCGATAAATCTATATTTGGTACTGGTAAAGGAGAGCCACTCAACAACTTTGAAGTTTCTGCCAAAATACGATTTGCATATCTGGAACGTTTTCTCGAAGGCTCTTTTCTCAGAACAAGTCTCGGAAGTCCCTACCCTATTACGGAAATTAAATACACAAAAGGCATCTCAGGAATATTAAGAAGTAACTATGACTACCATAAACTCACTGCGTCCGTACACGATTACCAAAAGGTTTCACATTACGGAGAATTGTATTACAATATTTACGGAGGGAAAATATGGGGGACCTTGCCTTTCATGTTGCTGGAAATGCATCCGGGTAATGAAATATATTACTACAACAAATATGCATTCAACCTGATGAATCGTTTTGAATTTCTGAGTGATGAATTTGCAGGTATTAACCTTGAGCATAATATCGGAAACGGAATTTTTCGATTTATTTCTCCCACACGCAAATTGAAACTCCGTCAGTTCTGGACAGCGAAAGTATTATGGGGACAGTTAAATAATGACAATCGTGCCTTAAACCAGGTTGGAACAATTTTTAGAGATGGACATCGATTTGAAACACTTAATGATCGTACTTACATGGAACTTGGTACGGGTGTTGATAATATACTCCGTCTGTTACGAATTGATTTTGTGTGGAGAGTACTTCCGCAGCCACTTCCTGTAGAGTCTTTCAAACGATTTGGAATTTTCGGAAGTTTTCGATTACAGTTTTGATTAAATTTCACTCAACACTTCAACGACCACACCACAAGCTTCTTTAATTTCTTCTTCAGAAATAGTAAGCGGTGGCGCTATGCGCATATAGTTAGACGCAAACAAAAACCAGTCGGTCAATACTCCTTTTGCTATACACTGATCAATCACCATTTTACATTTTTCAAACGTTTCAAATTCAAGCGCCATCATTAAGCCACGTGAACGAATGGATAGAATTGATGGATGCTGAAGCATTGAGCGAAATAATATTTCTTTCTCTTGTACTTTTTGAATCAACTCTTCTTCCAGTAATACTTCCATAGCTGCTATACCTGCCGCACAACAAACAGGATGACCTCCAAATGTTGTGATATGCCCGAGTACCGGCTGATGTGTCAGTTGTTGCATCAACTCCTGACCTGCAATAAATGCTCCTAATGGCATCCCGCCACCTAATGCTTTTCCAAGAAGCAGAACATCCGGAACAACATCAATTTGTTCAAAGGCCCACATCGTTCCATTTCGCCCAAACCCACATTGTATTTCATCAAGTATAAGTAAGGCTCCGGTTTGTGTACATTTTTCTCTCAATGCTTTCATCCAGGATCTTAATGGAGCATTTACACCCGACTCTGCCTGAATGGTTTCAGCCACAACACAGGCAGTATGTTCATCAATCAAGTCTATTGATTCAGTTTTATTATATTCTGCGTGGATGATGCCCGGCAATAGCGGACGAAAAGCATTTTTAAACGTTTCATCTCCCATGATGCTTAAAGCACCCTGCGTGCTGCCGTGATAGCTTTTATTGAAAGCAAGGATGTTGGTTCTTCCGGTTACTCGCTTTGCTAACTTCATCGCACCTTCAGTGGCTTCTGTACCGGAATTGGTAAAATAGACACTGTTTAAAGAAGCAGGAAGATGTTTGGTGAGCAGCTCCGCATATTGTACCTGTGGCGACTGAATCAATTCTCCATAAACCATCAGATGCAAATAACGATCCAGTTGTTGCTGAATGGCCTGAATCACTTTCGGATGACGATGTCCGGTCTGACTAACACTGATACCTGCAATTAAATCGAGATACTTTTTCCCTGAGGCATCCCATAAGCTACAACCTTCCGCTTTCACAATTTCCAGTGCAAGCGGAGCGGGAGATGTTTGAGCCAAATGTTGAAAAAACAATTCTCTTTGTGTCATAATGATTCGGAACGTAAAATTAAAGGAATATTGAGCGGGGAAAATGAGATATTTGTCCAATCATTTAAGAACTATTTTATGGCACTGATCTTACCGGTAGAAGATAAACAACCTGCTTTCGGCAGCAATTGCTTCCTGGCCCCCAACTCAACCATAGTTGGTGATGTAGTGATGGGTGATGATTGCAGCGTATGGTTTCAGGCAGTGGTGCGAGGTGATGTGAACAGCATACGAATTGGCAACAAAGTGAATATTCAGGACGGAGCTGTATTACATGCGACGTATCAAAAAACAAAAACCATTATAGGCAACAATGTGAGCATCGGGCATAATGCCATTGTGCATGGGTGTACAATTCATGATAATGTATTAATTGGTATGGGGTCGATTGTGATGGACAATGCCGTTGTTCATTCAAATACAATTATAGCAGCAGGCGCTGTTGTACTGGAGGGCACTATTGTAGAAGCCGGAAGTATCTATGCAGGCGTACCGGCTAAAAAAGTAAAAGATATCAGCGAAGAATTGATTCAAGGAGAGATACAAAGAATAGCAAATAATTATCTGCGTTATTCGAAGTGGTTTAATATCGGTTAACAGTTAACGGTTGGCAGTTATAAACAGAAAATCAACAACTGACAACCGACTACAGCTAACTGCCAACAATCCCCTATTTTTGCCGCGTACTGGTTCACACAAGATGTGATGAAAAGGGAAGTCCGGTGTAAGTCCGGCGCTATCCCCGTAGC
>JBKDJT010000130.1:0-4424 GCA_046345435.1 Bacteroidota bacterium | reverse complement strand
CTCTTATACCCAGAACTCCTACTTGGTTCGTTTCGTCTTATATCCAAATCTCATCTTAATAGGTGAAGTTGCTGCTATAAGATGTTGCGGTATATTTAGTTTGTGAGGCTTATGCTTTTTTGTTTTCATCTTCAACTCATCTAAAAAACATCTTGCTGTTCAATTCAATTATTTTTTTCAAATCTTGGATGAAAAATGATGCTCGCCATTGGTTTATAAATGAAGATATATATTTTTCTCAATCATTTCTTTAAACCCAATTTGATAAAACGGACTTTGGATTTTTCCCAATTCATCCCTGCTTACATGAGTATAGATCTGCGTGGTTTTAGGTCTTTTTTGCTACAGCAAAATTTTACTTATTCCATTTTTTTGACCCAATTTCAGTACCCCATTCGAATATTCTTTGTGTGCTTTCGTGAACAAATTACCTTTGCCGATCATTTAAAGTACGTATGATACGCAAAGAAGAAGTTTTAGCTGATGTGGTGATCAAATTTGCCGGCGACAGCGGCGACGGAATGCAGCTTACCGGCAGCCAGTTTACCAATAATACTGCCCTGCTCGGGATCGATTTGGCAACATTTCCCGATTTCCCGGCCGAAATCCGTGCTCCGCAGGGAACCTTGCCCGGCGTGAGCGGCTACCAGCTCCGTTTTAGCAGCAACCCTGTATTTACTCCGGGCGATGCCTGTGATGTGCTGGTGGCAATGAACGCTGCCGCACTCAAAGTAAACCTGACTGCCATCAAAAAAGGGGGGAAGATCATCGTTAATACCGATGGGTTCGACTCTAAAAACCTGCGTTTGGCCAACTACCCCGAGGGTGAAAACCCACTGGAGAACGACAGCCTCCGCACTTTTGAAGTCAGTAAAATAGACGTAACCAACCTTACTCGCGAAGCGCTGAAAGATTATGCCATGGGTACTAAGGAGAAAGACCGTGCCAAAAATATGTTCGTACTTGGCTTTCTCTACTGGATGTACGGTCGCGATATGGAAAGCACGACCAAGTTTCTGAGAGATAAATTCGGCAAAAAAGACGAAATCCTCAATAGTAATATCGCTGCTTTACAAGCCGGCTTTAACTATGGCGACACCACCGAAACCTTCACTACAGTTTTCAAAGTAGAAAAGGCAAAGATGAAACCCGGTGTTTACCGTTCCATCATGGGTAACCAGGCCCTGGCTTACGGACTAATAGCCGGCAGTGAGAAAAGCGGCCTGCCTCTTTTCTTAGGTTCTTATCCCATCACTCCTGCCAGTGATATCCTGCATGAGTTAAGCCGCCACAAAGCTTTCGGTGTAAAAACATTTCAGGCGGAAGATGAAATTGCTGCCATCACATCCGCCATTGGTGCTGCATACGGCGGATCATTGGGCGTAACTACTAGCAGTGGGCCTGGCATCGCCCTCAAAACTGAGGCAATCGGCTTGGCTGTAATGCTTGAAATTCCTCTCCTGGTAATCAATATTCAAAGAGGTGGTCCTTCTACGGGCTTGCCTACAAAAACAGAGCAAAGCGACCTGATGCAGGCTTATTACGGAAGAAATGGGGAGTGCCCCATGCCCGTTATCGCAACTGCCACTCCAAGCGATTGCTTTGCGGTAGCATTTGAAGCAGTGCGCCTGGCCATTCAGCATATGACACCTGTGATGCTGTTGAGCGACGGATATATTGCCAATGGTGCGGAACCATGGCGCTTCCCGCAATCGGCCGACTTGCCCGCCATTACAGTCACTTTTAAGAAAGAACTCGCAGAGGGTGAAGCAAAATATCTTCCTTATCAGCGCGATGAAAAGTTGGTTCGTCCCTGGGCAATACCCGGTACAGCCGGACTCGAACATCGCATTGGTGGTTTGGAAAAGCAGGATATTACAGGTAACGTGAGTTATGACCCTGATAACCATGAGCACATGGTGAAAACAAGACAGGCTAAAGTTGATCTCATCGCAAATTATATTCCGGAGCAGAAAATTGAAAACGGTCCCGAGAAAGGGAAGGTGCTTGTATTGGGATGGGGAAGTACATATGGTGCTATTAAGTCTGCCGTTGCCGATTTACTGGCAGAAGGGAAATCAGTTGCGCATGCACATCTCCGTTATATCAGACCGTTTCCAAAAAATCTGGGAGAGATATTGTCTAATTACGAAACCGTGCTGATTCCTGAACTCAACAATGGTCAGCTTATCAAGATTATTCGTGATCAGTTTTTGATAGATGCCAAAGGATATAACAAAATAAAAGGTGTGCCGATTACAAAAACAGAACTAGTGGAATATCTGAGAGCTTTTTGCTAAGAAGGGTAATGAAAGCAGTTATCCGTTGGCAGTTATCGGTTATCCGTTGTCTGTTTTTGCTAATTATACAGTGATTGACTTTTTTTGTAATGCCTGCAAAATTCTTTCAAGCCGCAACCTGTACATTTCGGTGTTCTTGCAAGGCAGGTGTATCGGCCGTGTAATATCAGCCAGTGATGTGCTTTGTGGATCAGCTCTTTCGGAAAATGTTTGATCAGTACTTTTTCTACTGCTAATGGTGTTTTAGCTGTTGAGGGTACGAGCCCCAGGCGATGACTCACCCTGAATACATGGGTATCAACAGCCATATTGGGTTGCGCATCTATAACCGAAGTAATTACATTGGCTGTTTTTCTGCCTACACCGGGCAATGTCACGAGTTCATCTACTGTTAGCGGCACTTCGCCTCCAAAATCATCAATCAGTTTTTTTGCCATCCCGATTAGGTGCTTTGCTTTGTTGTTGGGATAAGAAATGCTTTTAATAAGGGGGAACACTTCTTCAAACTCGGCTTTGCTTAAAGAAGTTGCATCCGGGAAACTGTTAAATAAAGCCGGTGTTGTGAGATTCACACGTTTATCGGTGCACTGAGCGGAAAGAATGACTGCAACCAGTAATTGAAAGGGGTTGTCGTACAGCAACTCGGTTTCTGCATCAGGGGAATGCTCAGAAAAATAATTGATGACCTGTTGGTAGCGTTCTTTCTTATCCATGGCTTACGCCTGCAAGGTAGAAAGGAAAAATCAGTTGAGTGGATTTGCCGGCTGGCTTTTTGCAGCGTAATGAAGGATGTTCAGCACAGATTCTGTACGTGGGGCAATGCTGAATTTTTCGAGGCGATTGCCGGCAGCTTTCAGTACTTCCAGTTTTTCGCGCAGCGTCCAGTCTTCAGAAAGCGCTTTCTCGATAGCCGCGGTTTGTTCGGGCGTAGTTTCCTTGTACAGGTATAAAAGCAGATCCTCGGGAGTATAAACTGAAGCCATAGCAATCTTATTTAGCCAAAACATTATTTTATTGGCATTCAGGTATAAAACGAAGCGGCAGAAATCTTATTGTGCAGGGCAGAAATTATTCTTCAAAAAGAAAAACATCTTCGTTTTTCCTTTTCATGAAGTAATTCTCACGGCCAACCCTCTCAAAGGCGGCAGGATCTGTTTTTCTTTGTTCAAGCTCTAGCTTTGCGTTATCAATCTTAAGGGAATAATACGAGCTGCTTTCTTCCAGGTCTTTCAGTTTCTTGAAGCGGTCAAACTGAGTTAGCAGGTCATTGCGATCGAAGAAGATCATCCAAAGAACGAAACCTGCCGTTGCGAGCAGGTATTTATTCTTCAGAAAAGCAGGAATATGGTTAAGCAATTTCATCAACGGCTGTTTAAAAAAAGATGCCCGGTTTTTTAATCCCGGGCATCCTGATTTAGGGATTACTTTCCAAATTTAATTCTTTCTCTCGGATAAACTGCATTCGCGCCAAGGATTTCCTCAATACGAATCAGCTGATTGTATTTTGCCATGCGATCTGTTCTGCTCGCAGAGCCGGTTTTGATTTGTCCGCAATTGAGCGCTACAGCAAGATCAGCGATGGTTGTATCTTCTGTTTCGCCTGAGCGGTGACTCATGATAGAAGTAAATCCTGCATGCTGTGCCATCTGCACCGCATTGATGGTTTCGGTAACGGTTCCGATCTGATTTACTTTAATCAGAATGCTGTTGCCGATTCCTTTGTCTATGCCTTCTTTCAGGCGTTTTACATTGGTAACAAACAGGTCGTCACCAACAAGCTGGCATTTAGTTCCGATAGATTCAGTCAGTTTTTTCCAACCGCTCCAGTCGTCTTCCGCCATACCATCTTCAATAGATATAATCGGGTATTTGTTCACCCATTCTGTCCAGTAAGCCACCATTTCATCACTGGAGATCACTTTTGAAGGATTACTCTTGTAGAACTTATAAGTGCCTGTTGCCTCATCGTACATTTCAGATGCTGCAGCATCCATCGCAATAGCCAAATCTGTTCCAGGTTTATAACCTGCAGCACTGATGGCTTCTAGAACCGTTTCAATGGCTTCTTCATTGCTTTTAATTTCAGGCGCAAAACCTCCTTCATCACCCACATTTGTGCTATAT
>JBKDJT010000129.1:0-10890 GCA_046345435.1 Bacteroidota bacterium | reverse complement strand
GTATGTCTTTTGTTTTTCTGAATATAAATGGTACGACTCAGTCGTCCAATGAGCCGTTGGTTCTGGCAGACAACCGCGCTTTTCGATACGGAGAAGGTTTGTTTGAAACCATGCGCCTGCAAAACGGTAAAATCGCATTGTGGGATGCGCATTACATCAGATTAATTAAATCGATGAAGCTGATTGGCATAGAGCCACCTGTTCATCTTACAAAAGATCAACTCTATAATCAGATTTTTAAACTTGCAGAGAAAAATCGGCATTCTTTCGCAAGGATTCGCTTGACCGTTTACAGAGGAGAAGGAGGAATCTGGGAAACGCCATCTGTACCATTCAATTATCTCATTCAAAGCTGGGCTTTACCTGAAAGTTTAAATCGTTTAAATGAAAACGGGCTTGATCTTGGTGTGTTTACAGAAGGAAGAAAATCCTGCGATGTTTTCGCTTCTCTTAAAAGCAATAATTACCTGCTTTACTTGATGGCAGCAAATTTTGCCAAAACCCAAAAGTGGAATGAATGTATTGTGTTGAACCAGCATGAAAGAATTGCTGACACGACTATTGCCAATTTATTTTTTATCAAAGACGGACAAATCTATACTCCTGCCATCGAAGAAGGAGGAGTAGCAGGTGTGATGAGAAATTATTTAATCACCCAATTTCGTAATTCAGGATTGAAAGTGGAAGAAGGTGCATATACAATAAATGATGTAGAGCAGGGTGATGAAGTTTTTCTCTCAAATGCAATTCACGGCATAAAGTGGGTGAAGTCTTTTCGAAATAAAAGTTATTCCTGCCGGCAAACAGCACTCTTATTTGAACAGTACATCAAACCTTTGTTTAGTTAAACATTTCTCTCGTAGAAGCGTTGTATATCCGTATGCAAAAACCTTCTGTAGTTATCTGCTGGTTCAGGCGTGATCTTCGTTTGGAGGATCAGGCAGCACTTTTCCATGCTCTTAAAAGTGAATGGCCGGTACTTCCCATATTTATTTTTGATCGTTCGATTCTCGATAAGCTTGAAGATAAAAATGACAGGCGTGTCGAATTTATTCACCTTGCATTATCAGAAATGCAAAATGAATTGCAGCAGCTGGGATCATCAATGGATGTACGTTATGGTTTACCTGCTGAGGTGTTTAAGCAACTCACGGAAGAATATGATGTAAAGGCGGTTTATACGAATCATGATTATGAACCTTATGCCATTCAGCGTGACAATCAGATCAGTATAGATTTAAATTCCAAAGGCATCCATTTTCATACGTATAAAGACCAGGTGATATTTGAAAAGAGTGAAGTGGTGAAAGATGATGGGAATCCTTACACTGTCTTCACCCCATACAGCAGAAAATGGCGTTCTAAACTTGAGAGCCATTCGTTTGCTTCTTATGATTTATCAAAGTTGAAAGGACATTTTTTTGTCCAGCCAGCCAGACAAATCCCTTCGTTAAACGAAATGGGTTTCATCGGGTCGGGTCTTCCTTATCCTGTGAAACAAGTAGCTGACGAAGTATATGTGAACTATCAGCAAAGAAGAGATATTCCATCCATGCCGGGTACGAGTAGACTAAGCGTGCATCTTCGTTTTGGTACCATCAGTGTGCGTGCACTGGCAAGAAGAACATCCACATTAAGTGAAACCTATTTGAATGAGTTAATCTGGCGCGATTTTTATCACATGATACTCTGGCATTTTCCACAGGTTGGACAAGGGAAATCTTTTAAAAAAGAATATGACCTCATACAATGGAGAAACAATGAAGAAGAATTTGAAAAATGGCGTGACGGGAAAACCGGTTATCCGATTGTAGATGCGGGAATGCGTGAGTTAAACTCCACCGGTTTTATGCACAACAGGGTTCGTATGATTGTCGCTTCTTTTCTGACCAAGCATTTATTGATCGACTGGCGATGGGGTGAGGCTTACTTCGCAAAAAAATTACTTGATTATGATTTTGCTGCAAACAACGGAGGTTGGCAGTGGGCTGCAGGAAGCGGATGTGATGCTGCTCCGTATTTCAGGGTATTTAATCCATATTTACAGACAAAGAAATTTGATCCGGAACTCAAGTACATTCGGCAGTGGGTACCCGAACTTGAATCACTTGATTACCCGAAGCCGATTGTTGAACATGAATTAGCCCGCAAAAGATGTTTGCAGGTGTATGCAGAGGGGTTGAAGAAGTAAAATGATGATCAAAAGAACCACATCCCTCCTCCGCTATTATTGAAACGTGGGTTCACGAAGTTATTTAGCACACTTCCAAATCGGTAGGTAACCCCAAAGCCCATGAAGAAATTATAATTCGTTTGTAGTTGCCTGCGTCTGGATAAAATATCATCTGATGATATATCACCCTTGGGAAGAAAAACCTGGTCGCGCACGATAGAAGGGAATGCATAAAGATTGAAAGATAAATTTCCGGTAAGCCGTACGTCTACATACGTATTAAATGACAAATTATAAAACTGCCAGTTGTGAAAAAAATTTCGGTAAGTCATTCCGGTAGAAATCGTTCCCCATTTTTGATTCAATGAAAGGTTTACAGATAAATTATGGCCTGTTAGTATTTCAGATGTTTTCCCGTAAATGCTGGTATCGTAGTACTGATTGCGTCGGATATCCGGTCCATATCTAATGGTTAATAATTTGGTGTTTACATTTGAATACGGGAATACATTATATTCGATGGCGGGACTGAAAGAAAAGGAATTTTTAATATTTATAAATGTCGCCTGAGATCCATTCAATTCATAACCGTATGTCCAGTGCTGATTGATACTTTTAGCTAACAGATGCGAAAAATTAATACTGTGATTCCGCACAAGAATTTTTTTATCATTGATGATAAAAGTATTTCGGTTGTCATTTGCATTGAGTGAAAAAGATACTTTCAGTTTATCTGTAACACGGTCGGCTGATAAACGACTACCGATATCACGAGAGCGGTAATTTTGATCGCTATTAAAATTTCCATTGATGCGGGTGCGGAAAACCCAGTAGTTCCATTTGTCTTTGGTGTTAGCGTTCCCTGATTTTTCATTTTTATCCGGGTTCCCCTGCAGTTTTGTTTGTAATGTTATTTCATTCAAGTAGCCCGCTTTGGCAATAAAGGGAATAAGGCCTGCTTTTAAATAATGAACCAATGCTTCCCTTTCCTCGGCATCAGTGGCAAGTGGTAATGTTTCAAATCGCAATGTGTCTGTTTCTTTCCTGTAATGGTTCAATCCATAAAAAATCAACTGAAACTGTTCCCCACCACTGCCAATTTCCTGTGAGGTGATTAGTACATGCACATCAGCAGATATGCGGTCGATTATATAATCTACGATATTAATTTCAGTACGGATATATGTTTCATCACACGAAGTATTGCTACAATCAAGGAACACTTTAATCCTTTGTTTTGAATTGTGTGATTCCTGCGCATTGACGACTAGAGTGAAGAAAGAAATGAGTGTAAGCAAGAAGCTTCTCATAAATTAATTTTGGCGCGAAGGTAAAGTTTATGCTATACAACGCTATTCCGTTTGTATAAATTCGTACACTTTTAACATCTCGTCTATTGCCATTCTGCCGGTATAGCCTATGTCATCCGAAAAATCATTTACATACAATTCAATATGCTTCCTCATAACATCTTCACTCATTTCCTGTGCATTCTGCTTTACAAACGGAGATAGTTGGGGATAATGTTTTCTTGAATAACTTAAGCTTTCTCTGATTTTTTCGTTGACAAAATTTATTGTGTCAGAAGAAAAACGGTTGTGCATGACTATACCTCCTAAGGGTATCGGCAAGCCGGTATTTTTTTCCCATAGCTCGCCCAGATCGCACCATTGGTGCAGTCCTTTTGCCGCATAGGTAAACCTGTTTTCATGAATGATCACGCCTAAATCAGCCTGATCATTCAACACGCCTTCTTCAATCAAATGAAAAGGAACAAAGTTTTTATGGATTGCTTCAGGGAAAGTATTTGTAAATAAAAAATGAGCGGTGGTGTTTTTCCCGGGAAGAAAAATATTTGACACATTTACTGCATTCCTTAAAGCATGCAAATCAGCATGTGGCTTTTCTTTTTTCGAGATAAGCAACGGTCCTACTCCACGGCCAAGTGCACCGCCGGCGCGGAGAAGAGCATAGTTGTTTCTGATGAGCGGATATGTACCGTAACTAATTTTCAGAATATCCAGTTTTCCCTGTAATGCCCATTCATTTAATGTTTGAACATCTTCCAGATAAAGATCAAATTCAAGATCGCCGGTATCAATAAGTTTATTGACCAGTGCATCAAAGATGAAAGTATCATTAGGACAGGGTGATATGCCAATGGATAAACGCATTTATTATTATTGGTTAATGTTTTGAAGCGTAGAAACCAATGCATCATTGAGGTGTTGGATTGATTTTTTCATGTCCCAGTTTTTTTTATTTCGTTCCGCAATGTAGTTACTTACACTTCGTATTTGCAGAAAAGGAATATTTTCCATGATACAAACATAATGAAGTGCCGCGCCTTCCATTGATTCAATCACCGGGTTGAATTGTTTTTCATAAAAACCAACCTTTTTTTTACTTGTCGTAATTTCATTCACACTGATTGCTTTTACTTTCTTAAGTCTGCATTTCTTCAACAAGGCCGATTTGTTTTTCAACCAGCCTTTATGGAACGGAAACTGATTTTCCGGTAACAGATTTAGATCAAATAATGTTTTCAGTTCGCCCAGTTCTACTACACTTTGGTCGGCAATCGTATCCTCTTTTACCGCAAAAACCGAACCTAGTTTTACATCGTGACTAAAGCATCCGCCAACCCCCGCCTGGATAATCCAGTCGGGTTTGTGCATCCGCAGATATCGGCTCAATGAATAAGTGGTTGCCGTGAGTCCGATCCCTGTGATCAGTATGCTTACATCAGGAAGACGATGCGTTTTTTGATTTTTATATGATTCCAGAAGTGGAGCAATTTCGATTGCTGTTGCTGCAACGATCAGACCTTTTGATTTTGATTTCCCCATAACCTGCAAGGTACTAAACGCAATAATTTCGACATCGGGTTCAATTACACTACCTTTGCCGGCTCACAATCCTTCCGCCCGATGCTGAGAAGGAAGAAAAAAAAGTAAAGCATGGTTTACTTAACTAGACAAGAGCATTTCAATGCAGCTCACAAACTGGCCAACCCGGCCTGGAGCAAAGAAAAGAATGAAGCGGTTTTTGGCAAATGTGCAAACGAGAACTGGCATGGCCATAACTATGATCTTTTTGTAACTGTAAAAGGTGATCCTGATCCTGATACCGGTTTTCTGTTTGATGTAAAACAGTTAAGTCATTTAATCAATACTTATGTAATTGATCATTTAGATCATAAAAATCTGAATGTGGATGTTCCTTTTCTGGCAGGTAAGATGTGCTCAACAGAAAATCTGGCCATTGGTATCTGGAACCAGCTTGCTCCGCATTTACCTGATACGGTTAAACTTCACTGCATCAAGCTGTATGAGACCCCGCGTATTTACGTTGAATATTTTGGTAATTGAACTTTTTTCCGCAGCTTTTGTTTAAAGTTTGGATATTTTTCGTTAAACTTTGTATAACTAAGTAAGTTTTCGTCTGCAATGGAAAAAAAGAAAGTTGCCGTATACCGTCATGAACATTTTAACGCTGCTCACCGTCTTTACCGTGCCGACTGGAGCAATGAGCGAAACGAGGAAGTTTTTGGGAAATGCAATAATCCTTCTTTTCATGGTCATAATTATGAACTGGTAGTAAAGGTGACGGGCATCCCAAATCCGGAAACAGGTTACGTAATTGATTTAAAAGTGCTGAGCGACCTCATTAAGCAAGAGGTGATTGAACGCTTTGATCATAAAAACCTCAACCTGGACACAAAAGAATTCAGTCAGCTAAATCCCACCGCAGAAAATATTGCAATCGTAATTCATGATTTATTACGTCCACATATTTCCGGTGAATATGATTTGCAGGTGCGACTTTATGAGACACCGCGAAATTTTGTTGAATATCCGGCATAAATGAACAAAAACTAATTAATTTAAAAGATATGGCATATCAAAAAACAGAACAATATGATTTACAGTCAACTGAAGGACTAACGAATCATTATACACAAATACTGACTTTACTTGGCGAAGATGCTTCGAGAGAAGGGTTGCTGAAAACTCCAGAAAGGGTTGCAAAGGCAATGCAGTATCTCGTACAGGGTTATCAGATGGATGCGAAAGCGATTCTAGACAGTGCCCGTTTTCATGAGGAAGTAAGCGAGATGATCATCGTTAAAGACATTGAACTATATAGCATGTGCGAACATCATATGCTTCCTTTCTTTGGCAAAGCCCATATTGCTTATATCCCAAATGGTGTGATTACCGGACTAAGTAAAATTGCACGTGTGGTAGATGTTTATGCAAGAAGGCTTCAAGTGCAAGAGAGATTGACAACGCAGATTTTGGAAGCGATCAAATCTTCTCTTAATCCGCTTGGTGTGGCAGTAGTAGTAGAAGCCCAACATCTCTGTATGATGATGCGTGGTGTGCAAAAACAAAATTCACTCACAACTACTTCAGCTTTTGATGGTGAATTCGAAAATCAAACTACAAGAAGTGAATTTCTTAAACTGATTTCCAAGAGCCTTGGTTAATTGATTAGTTTCTTTTTTTGTCCGGCTGCTTATTGCATGCCGGACTTTTTTATTTTTGCCGTTCAATAATAAGATATGTCTCACGCATTTGTATTTCCCGGACAGGGATCGCAGTTTTCAGGAATGGGTCGTTCATTGTACGAAAGCAACGAACAGGCAAAAAAACTTTTTGAGGGTGCAAATGATTTGCTTGGCTTCAGAATTTCTGATGTGATGTTTTCCGGTTCTGATGATGAGTTAAAGCACACCAACGTTACACAACCTGCAATCTTTCTGCATTCCGTTGCGGCTTTTCAATGTCTTACAAACGAAAAACCTTCAATGGTTGCAGGTCATTCTCTTGGGGAATTCAGTGCGCTTGTGGCCAATGGTGTATTAAATTTTGAGGATGCGTTACTGCTTGTAAAAGTGAGGGCAGAAGCAATGCAAAAAGCGTGTACAATTCAACCGTCTACCATGGCTGCAGTACTTGCACTTGCCGATGAAAAAGTGGAAGAAATATGCAGGGAAGTTTCTGAAAGTTCGAGTGAGGTTGTTGTGCCTGCCAATTATAATTGCCCCGGTCAACTAGTGATCAGCGGATCGGTAAAAGGTATTGAGATCGCCTGTGAAAAAATGAAGGCTGCAGGCGCAAAGCGTGCTCTAGTTCTACCTGTTGGCGGAGCATTTCACAGTCCGCTGATGGAGCCGGCGAGAGAAGAACTCAAAGCCAAAATTGAGGCAACTGTTTTTAATGATGCAAGTTGTCCTGTATATCAGAATGTAGTGGCCAAAGCGGTGATTAATAAAGATGAGATCAAAGCAAATTTAATTGCGCAGCTTACAGGTGCTGTCCGCTGGACACAAACCATTCAGCAGATGGTACAGGATGGTGCAGTGCGTTTTACTGAAGCAGGGCCCGGCAAAGTGCTTCAGGGTTTGATTCAGAAAATACACAAAGAAGCTGTCGTTGACGGAATAAATTAATTTAGGGTATACAACTACGTTAGTTATTATACTGGGATCACTGCATTCACCCATTCAGGATCAAAACTCGCATTAAATTTTTTGTAGAAATTGATGGCGGGCTTATTCCAGTCGAGCACCTGCAATACGATTCCGTTCAGGTTCTTTTTTCTTGCTTCAATGATTAATGCTTCTATAAGAAGCCGTCCAATGCCTTTTCCTCTTTCGGATTGTGTAACAAGAATATCTTCTAGGTACATTCTTTGTCCTTTCCAGGTAGAATAGCGGATATAGTAAAGAGCAAAACCGACGATAGTTTCAGCGCCGGTTGACTCATCTTGTTTACAAGCACTTAATCCCCACCAAACAGGGTTATTTCCGTAGCCGCTTTCTTCAAAATGTGAAAGAGAAACGGTTACTTCCTGAGGTGCTTTTTCGTATTCGGCGAGTTCGCGAATCAGTTCAAGTAATCGCGGACAATCTTCTTTTTTACAATGACGTATGTAAATGCTCATTGAAAATATTTTATACATGCATTTGCTCAAACGCCTGTTCGAAATCACTAATCAGGTCGTTGATATGTTCGATGCCAACAGAGATACGTAATAAATTTTCGGGTGTAGCGGACGATGGTCCTTCTACAGATTTTCTGTGTTCAATGAGGCTTTCCACGCCACCGAGACTTGTTGCATGTTTAAAAAGTCGAAGTTTGCCGGCGAGGCGAAGTGCAGTCTCCTGATTACCTTTCACGAGTATTGACAACATCCCGCTGAATCCATGATGCATTTGTTTCACTGCAATGGAATGTTGTGGATGAGAGGGCAGACCGGGATAATATACTTTTTCTATTTCTTTTCTTCCTTCAAGCCATGAGGCAAGAGCAAGACCATTCTTGCAGTGTATTTCCATTCTTGCACTGAAGGTAGTGAGACTTCTACAAAGCAGCCAGCAGTCGAAAGCCGAGGGCACAGCACCTCCCAGTTTTTGGATGGTGCGAAGTTTTTCGGTGAGGGCGTTCATTTCTTTACAAATCAGTACACCTCCCAGTAGATCACTATGTCCGCCAAGATATTTGGTGGTAGAGTGCAAAACGATATCAGCGTCCATCAGAAGCGGATTGGTGCAATGAGGAGTGGACCAGGTGTTGTCGACCACTACTGCCAAATTATTTTTTTTGGCGATTGTTACGGCGGCGGCAATGTCAGTTATTTTCAGAGAAGGGTTGGACGGCGTTTCAATCCATAATATTTTGGTTTGAGGCAGGATGGCTTTTTCGATGTTAGCTGCATCGGTCATATCCACTACCGTATAAGTTATTTGAAAGCCGGAAAAAACCTGATTGAGAAGCGAGCGGACAGCGAAATAAATATCATCCGGGATTAGCAGGTGGTCGCCGGGTTGAAGGGTCTGGAGGACAGCATTTGTCGCTGCAAGTCCTGACGAGAAGCTGATTGCTGCAGCTCCCTGTTCTAATCCGGCCAGTTTTTCTTCGAGTGAACGGCGATTTGGGTTGTCGTATCTGGAATAAAGAAACCCGCCGGGGTAATCGAGCCCGTTTTCTCCTCTTTCAAAGGTGGTAGAAAGGATCATGGGCGGAATAACAGCCGCACTTTCGTGAGACACATTATTTTGGTGAATGAGTTTGGTAGAAAGATGCATGGTAAAAAATATGTCAGGGTAAAGTTACCAATATCATACAGCAGTTTAAGCGATAAAAAAGGAAATCTGGGTACATGGTTTTGCGTAAGTGCATTAGAGGCCTCTGTTGTTTATGTTTCAGTACTTTTTCTGTTACAAGTTGATTATTAATGTTTTGAGGAAATATCTGCGAAACAAAAACAATAAAAAAATAATTTTCACTTGAAAGAATTGTATTATTTTGAGGAGCTAAAAACCGACCCTGCCGAAAACAAACGCCTTTACTAACACCATATTGCAAACATTCTAATTTGATAAAAGGATTGCTATGAACCGCAGATTGATTCAGGTGTTTTCATTGCTGATTATATTTTTTGCATCTTTTTTTTATGCGACAGCGCAAAAGTTTCCGGACATGATCAAAGTGGAGGGCGGAACTTTTATGATGGGGCTGGAAGAGAAGCTGGAGGATGCTGATTCTGTTTCTGTTCCACTACATTCTGTTACTGTTAAAACTTTTCATATAGCCAAAACAGAAGTGACTGTTGCACAATGGCGCGCCTATTGTAATGCAGTTGATCGGCAAATGCCGAACCCGCCAAACTGGGGATGGATCGATAATCATCCGATTGTGAATATCAGTTGGGATGATGCCATAGTTTATTGCAAATGGTTAAGTGACAGTTCAAAAAAAACGTATCGTTTACCTACAGAAGCAGAATGGGAATTTGCCGCAAGAGGCGGAAAGAAATCAAAAGATTTTATTTATTCCGGCGGACAAAGTATGTATAATATCGGCTGGTATGACGAAAACAGCAATGCAGGAACACAACCTGTAGCACAGAAAAGACCCAATGAACTTGGTATTTTTGATATGAGTGGTAATACATGGGAATGGTGTCAGGATTGGTTTGGTACTTATCCTTCAGAACCACAGATCAATCCACAAGGATCTGAGACTACACAATATTTTAAAGTGTTAAGAGGCGGCAGCTGGAACTACGTTCTGAGTGGTTGCAGGATAGGAGACAGAAGTTATTTTAGTCCGGAAAGCAGGTTGAATGATTTTGGTTTCAGGGTGGTGATGGAAGATGCTCCAGGTGCCAATAACAATCAACCTGATGCGCCCGTACAGCCCAAAGCACCTGTTAAGAAGGGTGGCAAAGGTTAGAATATACTTTTTATTTTTCTCTTTCTATCAACTCTTTAGCCATATTTAAGGTGGCTTCTGTCATTTCGTTTCCGCTTATCATTTGTGCAATTGCCTCAATATGCTCGGAAGCATTTAGTCTTTTTAGTTGAGTACGGATGGTATTTTGTTTTTCCCCCTTAAATACAAAGTAATGATTGTCGGCTCTTGCTGCAACCTGTGGCATATGAGTGATTGCTATAAGTTGGTGTTTTTCAGCCATCTTCTTCATTAATAACCCAACCTGTCTGGCAGCTTCTCCACTGATTCCGGCATCAATTTCATCAAAAACCAAAACGGGTAAAGAAGCTTTCTCTGCTATGATAGATTGCAGACAAAGCATAAGGCGGCTAAGTTCACCGCCGCTTGATATTTCACCGATAGGTTTCAATTCGGTTTTTTCACCGGTTTCTCCGGCAGGTATATTGGCATTAAACACGAAATGGGTATCAT
>JBKDJT010000128.1:0-3140 GCA_046345435.1 Bacteroidota bacterium | reverse complement strand
TACCCTTTTGCAACCTGTACAAAATCCGGACTCTGGATATCCACAAACGAATAACGCTTCTCGTGAAATAATTGCTGCCACTGGCGTACCATACCGAGAAACTGATTATTCAGAATCAATAATTTCACATTTGTATGATACTGCATAATGGTTCCCAATTCCTGGATGGTCATCTGAAAACCACCATCACCTATTACAGCTACCACTGTTCTGTCCGGATCACCATAAGCTGCACCAATTGCTGCAGGCAATGCAAAGCCCATCGTACCTAAACCTCCACTGGTGATATTTCTTTTACTAAATTTCATCTCTGCATATCGACAGGCAACCATTTGATGTTGTCCGACATCTGTCACGATGATTGCTTCTCCTTTTGTGAGATCATTTAAAACACGAATCACTTCACCCATTGTCATCACATCCGACTCCGGAAACAATTCCGGCTGAATACACATCTCTTTCTCCTTTTGCATGTGTTCGTGAAACAAAGCAAGCCATTCGGGGTGTTCTCTTTTTTCAATTAAACTAGTTAGTAGCGGAAGTGTCTCTTTACAATCTCCCCAAACCGGTACAGCTGCTTTTACATTTTTATCAATCTCAGCAGGGTCAATATCCAGATGAATGATTTTTGCCTGCTTCGCATATTTATCTAACCTTCCTGTCACACGATCATCAAATCGCATCCCCACTGCAATCAATACATCACATTCATTCGTTAAAACATTTGGTCCGTAGTTGCCGTGCATACCAAGCATGCCAACTGCGAGCGGATGATCTGTTGACAATGCACTCATACCCATGATCGTCCATGCTGCGGGTATTCCTCCTTTTTCAATGAATGCACGAAATTCATTTTCTGCCTTACCCAGAATAACTCCCTGGCCAAAAATTACAAAAGGACGAGTTGCTTTATTGATTAACTGCGCTGCCAGCTCCACGTATTCTTTACGAACAATAGGTTTGGGACGATAACTGCGGATGTGATCACAGGGTTGATAGCCGGCGTATTCAAACATCTGCAATTGTGCATTCTTTGTAATATCAATCAGTACAGGACCGGGTCTTCCGCTTCCTGCAATGTAAAATGCCTTCGCCAATACTCCGGGTATTTCATTTGCATCTGTTACCTGATAATTCCATTTGGTAACAGGCGTTGTGATGTTAATGACATCTGTTTCCTGAAACGCATCTGTACCTAATAGATGTGCGAATACTTGTCCTGTAATACATACAACAGGTGTTGAATCAATCATCGCATCTGCAAGACCGGTTACAAGGTTGGTTGCACCCGGACCACTGGTAGCAAATACAACTCCGGTTTTACCACTCGCGCGCGCATAACCCTGCGCTGCATGTATCGCCCCTTGTTCATGACGTACAAGAATATGCTGAAGTCGATCATTATAATCATACAATGCATCATAGATGGGCATAATGGCACCGCCGGGATAACCAAAGATGACAGAAACAGATTCCTGTACCAGTGCATCCAGTACGGCTTCGCTGCCGCTCATCGAACGTTTGGCTTGCTGGTCTGCTTGCGTGGAAGTAATTGCTGCTGTTTGCATTGACGTATTCCTGTTCGTTATTGATATATGATTATTCTCTGATTGCATCTGTCACACATCCCTCCGCTGCTGTTGTTGTTCGTTGCGCGAACTTGAAAAGCAATCCTTTCTTTGCTTTTAGTTCAGGACGTTTCCATTCCTTTCTTCTATTGTCAATTTCCTCTTCACTTACCTGCAGTGTCATTGTTCGTTTGATAGCATCGAGTTCAATAATATCTCCGTCCGTCACCAATGCAATCAAACCGCCGTCATAAGCTTCAGGTGTAATATGCCCTACCACAAATCCGTGCGTCCCTCCACTGAAACGACCATCCGTAATCAACGCCACTGATTTTCCCAGTCCGGCTCCAATGATTGCAGATGTTGGCTTCAGCATCTCCGGCATTCCGGGTCCGCCTCTCGGACCAACATATCGAATCACGACCACATCACCCGCCTTCACTCTTCCGGATTGAATTCCCTGAATTAAATCCTGCTCACCATCAAATACACTTGCAGGTCCGACAAAACGTTCTCCTTCTTTTCCGGTAATCTTGGCTACACTTCCTTTCTCTGCAAGATTTCCGTATAAAATTTGCAGATGTCCTGTTTGCTTGATAGGAGCCTCAACAGGATAAATGATATTTTGATTCTCAAAACTGATTGAAGGAATATCTGCAAGGTTATCTGCAATGGTTTTTCCGGTTACTGTCATACAATGACCATGAAGTAATCCTTTCTCCAATAAATATTTCATGATTAAAGGAACACCGCCCATCTTGTGCACATCTTCCATTAAATATTTACCGCTTGGTTTCAGATCTGCAAGCACAGGTACTTTGTCACTGATACGCTGAATATCATCCTGCGTAAACGTTACACCTACACTCCATGCCATGGCAATAAGATGAAGCACGGCATTAGTCGATCCGCCAAGTACCATAATTACTGTGACTGCATTTTCAAATGCTTCACGCGTCATGATATCTGAAGGGCAAATATTTTTTTCCAACAATACTTTGATTGCTTTTCCCGCACGCGCACATTCATCTTTTTTATCATCGCTCAATGCAGGATTAGAAGAAGAATAAGGCAAACTCATTCCCAATGCTTCAATGGCACTTGCCATTGTATTTGCCGTGTACATCCCTCCACAAGCACCAGGACCGGGACAAGCATTCATCACAATGCCTTTGAAATCAGCTTCGTCGATGGTGCCTGCAATTTTTCTTCCTAATGCCTCAAAAGCAGAAACGATATTCAGTTCTTCTCCTTTGTAATGACCGGGAGCAATGGTACCGCCGTACACCATGATGGAAGGACGATTCAAACGCCCCATTGCAATGACAGAACCCGGCATATTTTTATCGCATCCAGGTACTGCAATGATTCCGTCGTAGTAATGTGCGCCGCATACAGCTTCAATACTGTCTGCAATAAGGTCTCTGCTAATAAGCGAATAGCGCATACCATCTGTGCCGTTGCTGATGCCATCGCTCACACCTATGGTATTAAATATCAAACCCACCATTTCATTCTCCCACACACTCTTCTTTACAATACCTGCAAGTTCATTAAGATGCATATTACAAG
>JBKDJT010000127.1:0-4777 GCA_046345435.1 Bacteroidota bacterium | reverse complement strand
ATCGTGTGTTTATGTGGCAATTAAATGATGATAAGTCTAAGGAGAAAAAAATCCAGGAACTCGAATCTAGGCTGGAACAAGTAGAGAAAAAGCTAACCCATTTAGTGACGGTAGTTAGGGAGCCAGGAAAGGAAGACCGATACATGGACTTAATTGGTGCATGCCGCTTTCTTGAATGCGGCAAGACACTGATTTATCAGCTCATGAACTCCGGTGAATTGGCCTATACACAGGTCGGCAGACAGAGACGCATTCTGCTCTCCGACCTACGCAAGTATGCGAATAAGAATTACAATCAGGCCAAGCCTTCCATTCTGAAACCCTAACCAAATCACTATATATGGCATTAAACAAAGACAGCGTTCTAAACGCCACGAACAAAGGGCTGGATGTATTTAAGCATTTCATCGGCAGCCGATTCAGCAAAGTGGGCAAATCATTCAAAAGCCCTTTCTACCAGGATAGCCGGGCATCCTGTTATGTGTATTTCGACAACAAGTCCGGCATTTACAAATTCAAAGACTTTGGCGATTCAGAGTACAGTGGCGATTGCTTCTTCATGGTGGCTAAAATCTTTGCCCTGGAATGTGACGACAGATCCGATTTCCTTCGCATCCTGGAAATTATTGATCGTGAATTGTATCTCAACCTGGAAGATAACCCACAGAAGCTGGATCGCTTGGTGCGTGAGAATACACCCATGCTCACCCGTGCCAGTAAAATTTCCTCCATTCACGATGGATTTGAAACAGCCAAACTAAAGTTGCCACTAAAGACAAAGGATTTCTCTGATTCTGAACTTGATTTTTGGTTACAATACGGTATCACCAAAGAAGTGCTGGAGCGTTATCATGTTTCCTCTATTGAAGCCTTTCATGGCATCAACAAAGAAGGTAAAGAATACGAGCTGAACTCCACAGAACAAGAGCCCATATTCGGCTACCATGGTCGCAGACACACCAAGCTATATCTGCCAAATTCAAGGCTTCGCTTTCTTTACACCGGTGAAATAACAGAGAGCTATGTTTTCGGGATCGAGCAACTACCGGTGAGAGGTGATATTCTCTTTATCACCGGAGGCGAAAAGGATGTGCTGAGCCTTTTTTCACATGGATTCAATGCCATTTGCCTGAATAGTGAAACAGCGCACATACCAAAAAACTTACTGCGAGGATTGAGCTACCGGTTTAAGCACATCACCCTTTTGTATGATGTGGATGAAACCGGTTTGAAGTCCATGGAGAAGCTCACCCAGGATTTGAAAAGCTATCAGCTCCAAAGCTTGAAGCTGCCGCTTACCGGAGAGAAAACACAAAAAGACATTTCCGATTTCTTTAGACTGGGGCACACAGCCGATGATTTGATGATGCTCTTTGTGGAAATGCTCGATCAGATCTACGAGGACACATTGTCGGTTATTCGTAGCTGTGAGATTGACTTTGATAAGCCACCTAAAGCTCCGGATCCGGTAATCAAAATAAACGATGTTACGATTGGCTCACCTGGGAACTTACTCTGTGTAGCGGGTTCAGAAGGAAGTGGAAAGACCAATTACCTGGGAGGCATACTATCCGGCTGCATCAAACCAGAAGGTGTTGTGGTTGATACGCTTGGCACAAGCGTCCAGGAGAACGATAGCCAAAAGGCTGTTCTGCTGTATGATACAGAGCAATCAGAATACCAGCTCTATAAGAATCTTACCTACATCATGAAACGCTCTACCCTGGAGCGACCGCCTTCCTGGTTCAAAGCCTTTTGCCTGGTAGGTATTTCACGAAACGAGCGCATGAATCTTATACTCGAATCCATGGACAGATTTTATTATGAGTATGGTGGCATTCACCTCATGGTGATTGACGGTATAGCAGATTTGCTGGGCGGTGTGAATGACGAGGAAAGCTCAGTGAAACTCATCGAGGAACTTTTCAGACTTGATGACATATACAATACCTGCATTGTTTGTGTGTTACACATGTCCCCGTCCGGCATGAAGCTGCGAGGACACTTGGGATCGGAAGTCCAGCGCAAAGCAGCTGGTATCATTCTCATCGAAAAGGACGATAACAACCGTTGCAGCGTGGTGAAAGCCCTCAAAGTGCGAGACGGTTCACCCCTGGATGTTCCACTCATTCAATTTGGCTGGGATAACAACGAAGGGCGGCATGTATTCATGGGAGAAAAGAGTAAGGAAGATTCTGAAACACGCAAGATCAATGACCTTACAGAGGTTGCCAAAGAAATTTTCAATCGAAAATCATCAATGACTATGGCAGAACTGACACATGCTATCATGGATGCCATGGATGTAAAGGATCGCATGGCCAGGAACTATATCAAATACATGAAGGAGCACTCAATCATTGAGAAGAACCCCTCGAATAGTGCTGAATTAAGCCTTACAGGCATGCCTTTCTAAAGATATTTCGCTGGTAATTACCACGAAACTGCCGGTTTCAACCCTCCATTTTCCGGCAATAGTCCCACGGTTTTACTGTGGGACTTTCTTTTTACCATGCTTTTACCGCCTAGCTCCGAACTCTGACCTTATATGGCAGAAAAGTTTCCCACAATTTGAAATAAAAACGCATAAAAAAGCTACTTTTGACAAAATTGTCTAAATAAAAAATCAAGACTGATGAAATCTGATATTGAGATCGGTAGCTATTTGCAAAATCTCCGGAAGGAACGCAAAATGTCGTTGAGGGAAGTTGCAGATCATGTGGGCATTGATATCTCCATGCTCAGTAAAATTGAACATGGGGAAAGACAACTGCAAAGTCACATGATTGCACCGATTGCGGATTTATTTGAAATTGATTACAAGTCAATTCAAATTCAATTTATCAATCAGAAAATCTTACAGGAATTTGGAGACGAACCATATTTGAATGAAGCATTACAAATTTTAGCAACCACAAATAAATAAATGGCTTTCAACGAAAACTCAAGAGTTAAAATACCCACCATACTGCATCTATGTAGCTTGGGGTATGAGTATTTGCCATTGTCAAAGGCCAAATGGGATATTAGTACCAACATTTTTACTGAAATTTTTTTGGATATTCCTCTTTGAGCACAAGGGAAGCACGCATGCTCATCTGAATTTCAATTTCCTTATTCAAGCTCTTACCCTGGAATCCGAAAATATCCGGTTTGTAAAACTCATGCTGCTTTTCATATTTCATCTTTGAATCCAGCACCTCTACCTCTGCCATGCGCTCAATATTGAAATACTTGTTCTGCTTGGTTTTTACTTCAAATGCCGATACGGATTCATAATCGTCCGTGAAGCACATGGGCTCAACAATCCGGTCACTAATGGTTTGGCTATGCGCAGAAATGTAATTTTTTATGAGCAACTGCCGACCTTCAATAATGGCAATAGAGATTTGCTCAACGATATTACCTAAATGAGCATTGAATAAAAGGTTTGCGCCAATTTGCAGCTCGCTGGACAAACGAACTTTTGCAATACACTCTCCGCTAATTTGTTACTCTTGCCTGTTGTTTTAATGAGTTTTTCCAGGTAGTCTGCCTCCTGATCGGTGAAGGGGACAATATCGGTGTTTCCGTTGGTGGTGATCCATATCCGATTGCCGCTGTCTCGTTCAATCTTGAAGCCCAGGTCTTTCAGCATATCCAGGTAACGGTAAACTGTGCGTTCGGAGGTGTCCAAAAACTGCATAACGCTTCTAACTGATTTTGCAGGTTTTGCCTTCAAATAGTTAATCAGTTGAAATACCCGATATATTCTGTTCTGATTGAACATGCGAAAAAAAGTTTGTCAAATAAAGTCAAAGTCTATCATTTTCCCAAACGATTGACCCTATTTGGCAAAGAATGTTTGTTGGTTTGCACAAACCAAAATTTAATAACATGAAAAGAATCCTTTTGCTTTCGCTATTAACTGCCTTTACTATTCAGTTAAATGCACAATCTGCCTCTAAAGAAAAAGAACAAAGTAATGCCGAGATATTCTCTGCCAAGTCAGGAGCTCTGATGCAAAAGGAATTCATCGACCTGGATAAAATTAAAAGCTGCGAGATTCAGGTATTGCATTTTACAGACCTTATTACTAGCTCGAAGCAATCGGGATTGAAGTTTAGTATGGATGTAGCATCCTCTTACTCAACTGATACAAAGTCAGCTATGCTAGATGCTGATGAAATTGATGGATTGATGAAGTCAATCAAATTGATTCAAGACAAAGTATTGGTAACAACTCCAGCAACCTATACTGAAGTTTATTACAGAAGCAGAAGCGGATTTGAGGCTGGCTGTTATACCAGTAAAGGCTCGTGGTCTTGCTATCTCAAACTGGAGAAATACGATAGCAAAAGTTATGTATGGATCAATGCTGAGGAATTGACCAAACTTTATGGCATACTAGAACAAGCCAAACTCAAAATGTAGTTTTCTACAGATTAGATTTTCAATTGCCCACCGGCATTAAACCTGCCGGTGGCTTTTGCTTCCCCTTTCCCAACTTCAATAATCACATCCACTTCATGAGCGTGAGTATTTACGCCCTTGAAACGACCTTCCTTGGTGGTGTGATAAATGAAGATGAACGATACACCTGGATATTGCTTTCGAAGTTCTTCCAGGTCTGCTACATCCATTCCGGCTTTGGAAACAGAATCGATGAATACGAACTGATACGGTGTAAGGTCTGACGGAATCCTGTCCGTGATAAAAAGGTTTCGATGTGAAGCATTGAGCCTTTCAATTTTTTCTTTCAGCGTATATCCGAATCCCTCCTCTACGGCACAGTACA
>JBKDJT010000126.1:0-8868 GCA_046345435.1 Bacteroidota bacterium | reverse complement strand
CCATTACTGCAATCAACAAACCAGCATCTTTATCAGGATGCTCCTGAAGCATCGTTTTTAATTTCCTTTCATCTATGTCAATCCTGTAAAGAAGTGCCAGAAGCTTATTGAAATCCTTTTGAATAAGATCATTTATTTTTTCGGCAAGCAACTGAAGAAGTGTTTCTTCCGTAACGTTTTCCGGAAGTGCAACTGCCCATTCAGCACCAATTTCTCCTAATAAATGATGATCAATCAAGAGAGTGAAATATCAAAGTTGACGAGCTCAACAAATTGCTGAATCCTGTCGTCTATTTCCTGTTTTGTAAGTTCGCGTAAACGCTCAGTGCCAAATTTCTCAACACAAAAACTTGCCATTGCACTACCAACAATGATGGCATTTTTCATATTGTCGAAACTAATGTCTTTTGTTTGTGCGAGGTACCCGATAAAGCCGCCGGCAAAAGTATCTCCTGCTCCTGTAGGATCGAATACATCCTCCAGTGGGAGCGCAGGCGCAAAAAACACATTGTGTTCATTGAATAACAAAGCACCATGCTCTCCTTTTTTGATGACAAGAAAACGAGGACCCATATTCATGATCACACGCGCTGCTTTTACCAAAGAATATTCACCGCTGAGCTGACGAGCCTCACTGTCATTCACCATTAATACATCAACATGCGTGAGTACGGTTTTTAAATCATCCAGTGCTGATTCCATCCAGAAATTCATGGTATCCATCACTATCAGTCGCGGTTTATTGCGCAACTGCTGAATCACTTTTAACTGAACGGCCGGCACCAGATTACCAAGCATCAGAAACTGCGCTTCCTGGTATGATTCAGGAAGAACGGGATCGAAATCTGCCAGTACGTTTAACTGTGTGTCAAGCGTATCTCTTGTGTTCATGTCCATGTGATAACGACCGCTCCAGAAGAAACTTTTTTCATCCGGACGAACCTGAACGCCTTCTAATTGTACCCCGCGCTTTTTCAGGTCTTCCATCTCCGACTGAGGATAATCGCCACCCACAACCGATACCTGATAAATAGGGCTGCAAAAATTAGCAGCACTAAGAGATATATAGGTAGCGGCACCACCGATAATTTTATCACTCTTGCCAAAGGGGGTTTCGATTGCATCAAAAGCCATTGTTCCTACAACGATCAGAGACATATGAAGATTTTTTAAGGTGACGCAAAGGTAATGGTTGGCCTGACTCTTACAATGTAAAAACGCGAACATTCGTTATTGTTTTTTGTTTTTCTTTTTAAAGACTTGAAGAATCTTTTTAATTTTAACGAATTCGCTTCCCGTAAAAGGGTGAGTGCAATAAAAATCTACGGTTTTAGCAAACAAATTGACCAAAACTCAATTATTATTAAATGGGAAAACTTAAAGTTGCCAAAAACGAAAGCAGGAAGGATCTCATCATCAAAGCAGGTGCCGCGCTCTTTCGCGAAAAAGGATTTGGTGCCGCCAGTATGCGCGATCTTGCAGAAAACATAGGCATAGAAGCTGCAAGTCTGTATAACCACATTAAATCTAAGAATGAAATTCTTGAATCAGTATGCTTTGGTGTGGCCAATGATTTCAATGCCCATATGGATGAAGTTGAATTGTCGGACGCCTCACCGCTTGAAAAAATCGAAACAGTTTTACGTTTTCATATTCTCCAGATGGTAGAACATGTGGAAGAAGTGCTGGTGGCAGACAGAGAATGGAAACATCTGGATGAACCATATCGTTCAAACTTCCACAATCAAAGACGTAATTACAGAAAACGTTTTGCTACAATTGTTGAAGACGGGATCAAGAAAAATCAGATTAAAAAAATTGACAGTCCAACCGCCGTTCTCATCATGCTTCATGCAGTAGGAGGTATAGAAAGCTGGCATCGGTCAACTGCAAAGATTACTGCACAAGAGGTAGAAGAAAATATAGTGCGGATATTGATTGACGGTCTGAAAAAATAGTATCCACTATCAATAGTTTCAATGAAAGCATTCAGATTGAATGCTTTTTTTATGTTTAAGCGGTTATATAATTCACTTAATTTGTGCTACCAACACTACTTACTCTCAATTAATAATATATATGTTGCGTTATCTTTTTTTGTCTGTCTTTTTATTTATGAAGCAACCCAACAGCAAAGCACAGGCTCCTCTTTATACATCAAAGGAATACACCCTCTTCTCCGATAAAATCATTCAAGGAAAAAACACAGCTATCGCTGTTTCTCCTTCAAAGATTGTATCCACGTATAAAAGTCCGGCCAGCTCCACCTTCTCCCGTCTCATCAAATACAAATTCAGCATCAATGAAAAAGACAATGAAATGGCACCGGGCGATGATCACTGGGTGTTGATCGGAGATGAGCACGAAGCACCCGTAGTTACTTTCGGAAAAATTCCGCCACCGCAACCGGGTGTCACCGCCGGCTATCTGCCTGTCAACTATGCATATACTTTTCGTGTGGATATGAATCCGGTGCTCAAACAATTCAATGAAAAAGGATATTATGAAGCATACGATGGATCACGCATTGCGAAATCAGACTTCAAAGGATTTTACATTGCAGGCGGCGCAGAGCCCTTGTCGTGGGATTTTGTTAATCTAGGTAATAAAGGATTGAAACTGGAAGATCAAGATGGTGATGGCATCTATTCCATTAAAATTGTTTTCAACCGCTTTGATGAAGGAGCTGCGCAGGAAGAAAAAACCTGGAGGCTCACACGCGACGTATCACAAAAACCATCTTACTCATCCGATCAACCCATTGTGGATGCATTGTTTAATTTATCATTGGAAGAAGCATTAAAAAACATTGAAGCCGACAGCACATTTCGCACGGGAGCAAAATGGGGAGGTGTATGGACCAGAGATATCAGCTACAGTATTCTGCTTGCGTTTGGTTATCATCAGCCCGACATTGCAAAAATTTCGCTGCTGAAAAAAGTAAAACGCAAACGGATTATACAGGATACTGGCTCAGGCGGATCATGGCCGATTTCATCCGACCGCACTACCTGGGTGTTGGCAGCATGGGAATTGTATAAAGCAACCGGAGATCGCAGTTGGCTGGAACAAGCGTATGAAATCATTTCCAATACACTGGAAGATGATTTTAAAGTACTCGCAGATCCGTTAACCGGTTTATACAAAGGGGAATCTTCATTTCTCGACTGGAGGGAACAAACATATCCGCGCTGGATGAACAATGCAGATATTTATATGTCGCAAAACCTGGGAACGAATGTGGTGCATTACCAGGCAAACCGCATTGCAGGATGGATGGCAAAGGAATTGGGAAAGCAAGGTAAAGCATTTGAAGCAAGGGCAGAGAAAATTAAAAAAGGAATTAATCAGTATCTGTGGAATAAAGAGAACGGATATTATGGTCAATACCGATATGGAAGAGCAGGACTATCCCTCTCTCCACGCTTTGAGGCATTGGGAGAATCATTGGCAGTGTTGTTTGATGTAGCTGATAAAAAAAAGGCGACATCCATTTTTCAAAAATCTCCATTAACACCTTATGGCGTTACCTGTATTTATCCGCAAATACCGGGTATTCCTCCTTATCACAACAATGCCATCTGGCCGTTTGTGCAATCGTATTGGAATCTTGCTGCAGCAAAAGCAGGCAATGAAGCAGCTTTGTCGCACGGCCTCGCAAGTATTTACCGCGCAGGAGGATTTTTTCTGACGAACTATGAAAACATGGTTGCAGAAACCGGAGATTTCAATGGAACAGAAGTGAATTCTGACAGGATGTTGTGGAGTATGGCAGGAAACCTGGCGATGGTACACAAAGTTTTCATCGGCATGCAGTTTGAAACCAACGGACTCCGCTTTATGCCGGCGGTGCCAACTGCTTATACCGGAACAAAAACGCTTCAGAATTTCAAATACAGAAGTGCAGTCCTTACAATCCGCGTACATGGTACAGGAAACAGGATTGTATCATTTAAACTGAATGGAAAAGAACAATCCGATTATTTTATTCCTGCAACGATTAGCGGTAAAAATGAAATTGAAATTCAGTTAAACAATCAGTCATTTAATAGCTCAGGTATTTCTCTCACGGAAAATAAATTTTCTTTGTCCGATCCACAGGTAACAAAAAACGGAAATTTACTTGAATGGAAACCCGTGAAAGGAGCAGTGCGCTTTCAGATTATCAAAGACGGGAAAGTAATTGCGTATTCAAAAGAAAATAAATATGAAGTAACTCTCGGCACGGCTGCTGAATACCAGGTTGCGGCGATTGATGAAAGCGGTATTGCTTCTTTTGCAAGTGAGCCGCTGCTTATTGCAAATGAAAGTGAAATTCAATCAATTGAAGCAGAAAATTTCTTAGCGAAAACAAATCTGCCTTATATCAACTATTCGGGCAATGGATTTGTAGAATTGTCAACTGCACAAAACACAAAGCTGGAGATACCGATCACGGTTTCCAAGGCGGGCAATTACAGAGTTGATTTTCGTTATTCTAACGGAAGCGGTCCGTGGAATACAGATAACAAATGTGCGATCAGAAGTCTGTATCACAACAACAAACTTGCAGGCACAATTGTATTTCCGCAACGCGGAACGGAAGAATGGAGCAACTGGGGTTATACAAACAGTATTGTGTTAAAGTTGAAGAAAGGAGAAAATCGCATTCAGCTGATACTCGAAGAGTGGAACACGAACATGAATGTGGAAATCAACAGAGCGATGCTTGATGCGGTGAGGGTGGTGAGGTTGTGCTGGGATACTTACCCGGGGTCGCCATAGGCAGACCCCGGGGGGGGCGATAGTTCAACATTTACATGCGGCCTATACATCACGATCTATTTCTTATTCCATAATTTATTCACTAAGGATTGCATAAAACCCCCAGGTGTTCTTTTATGCATTTTAAGAAATAAATCCGGATGAACTAAATTAATGACTTTACTACTCTTATATTTATCAATCATGTCACTATCTAATACATAATCATATTTTGCTACTAAAAAACAATTTTGTTTATAAAATGAATCTATTTTTTCATTATGCCAAAATATTTGCCTTAAAACATCGTGAAATATATATCCATGTTTTTTAAACTTTTCCTCCCAGTATTGAGGCCATTGTTCATTAATGTGATTTTGGCCGCCTTGATTTGGTATAGCTGCGCTAAATAAGATAATATTACTTAATGAAACTAAATTTTGCACAATATCATCGGATACCTCTTCTTTCAAATGCTCTACAACTTCCAAACATATAGCTAAATCAAATCTTTTTGCTAAATTGAACGGCTTCTCCAGGTCTGCTTCTATAAATTCGTTTGATTTAATGTTTTTATAAAGTAAGCTTTTATTCACCCACGCACCATCGATTCCTAATACTTCTTTAATGCCTTGTTGTTTGAAGCAATACAAAAAGGTACCAAGCCCGCAACCGACATCAACAACGTTTTCAGGTTTAACAATATCAGCAATAATTGGCACGATCTCTTTTGGAGCAATTAAATTATGCCCTGATTCTGTATGTACATATTTCTTTTTACTCATAACATATTTAAATTTTTACTTTATTCTTTTTCATAAAATCATGGCATCTATCAGCAAGCCACTTGTTTAAATACTCTTGTATGGATGCCATGATTTCTTTTATAGTTTCCGTATTCTGTCACCGCAGGGTCTGGCGAAGCCTACCCTATAACTACCCGGGGTCGCCTTTGGCAGACCCCGGGGTGGGCGAGTTTCGGGGTAAACTCTGCAGCAAAGCAATATTAATTACACGCTATTATGGGCTATATCTTCCCATATATTTTTTAGTTTATTCCATTTATAGGATTTTCCGCATGATGACAAATTAATAAGATCGTAAGTATCTTCTATTTTAATAGTATCATATATATTACCTTCAATCACAATTTCTGGTTGATTGAAATCATAAATTTTAATTCCCTGTTTTTTATACTCCTCCCACAAGTTTTCCGAGCAGATATCAGTGATATCAAGGTAATTTTTTAATTTATCGTTCTCTTCTTTCATTACTACACAGCCAAACATGAAGGGTAAAATAACATTAATATCAATATCTATTGATTTGATTTTTTCGTCAATTTCAACCTTTGAAATCTTACAACATAATTCTTCGATATAGTTTTTTATTGTTATTCTATTTAAAACGTGATCAAGTTGAATCAGCGATCCCTTTTGGCAAGCTACAGCATGAATTAAGGATTGTAAATTTTCTTTTTCATTTTTTTCTTTCGAGATTTTTAATATTTCCAAGAATGTTATTTCATTTGTATTTAGAAATTTATTTACCCGTGAAATTATTTTTTTGTTACTTCCTTTTTTATCATCAGAATTTGGATGTGCTTTTATTTCATCGCCTATATATCTAATATCTAATTTATTTAAGAATTGAATAAATATATTTTGATTAGTTATAGATAAATTTTCAAACCATTGCGGCTCCATTTTAAAATTTAAAACTTTACTTGAGTAATATCTTTGCTCATATTTTTTTACACTTCCATATGACCAATTCGTAATATTCCAAAGAAAAGCTTCATCTAGCATTTCAATTGTTTTATTTGAGGTTGAATCAATTGTAGATTTCTCACTATTAATTCTGTCTGAAAATAAAAGAATGAATTCTTTCATTTTGTACGTTCGATAATATTTCCAGAATTCAAATCGTATTTCATCTAAATTGATTGAAGAACAATCAGGCACGCTGATAGCTTCTTTAATTAATGTAATGGCGAAAATTTCTTTTTTAAAATTAGATAATGAGTCAAGTAATGACTGAATTTCTTCTTTTGTTTTTAAATAATTATTCATTTTGTCGGGCTGTTATTTTAACTCTTCACTCCCTTATTATTGTCTCCGCAAGGCTTTGGCGAAGCCGAACCTACCTATTTAATTTTTCCCCTTCCCAATGACTTTTAACGTAACAGGAAAGGCTTTTTTCCCATCCATTGTATGCCAAGTACCAATTACGGTTTGTCCAATTTTTTTATTCCAGTTCTTTAAAATAAAATAACCCGTCTCGTTACCATCAACTCGCTCAACAATTCTTTCATCATCTTCTGAGCATAAATCAATATTCTTTTTTTTGCTTAAATAATAGTATTCGCCAATTGTAAAGCACGATGTAGCCCCTCCATACGGAATAGCTAAAGTCATTACAATCTCATATTTACCAATGAAGCCTTTTAACTTCGTTTCACTTGTCCAGATAGTCTGCGCTTTAGTTAAGGCAGAAGACAGCAGAATAGCTGATAAGATGAATAATTTTTTCATACATGTATAGTTATAATTTTTAATAGTCATTTGTCGTACACAAAAACATTCAATGATTCTTGTCCCCGCAGGTTCTCGCGAAGCCGACCCTGCATAATAATTATCCGGGGTCGCCTTTGGCAGACCCCGGGGTGGAAGTAATTATTATTTTGTCTATACACTTAGAAAAGCTCCCTGTGAATTATAAAAGGTTATTTACAAATAAACCCTGCGAGTGTTTTTTGTAAGTTGATTACGTCGATCCCTTTTTTCAATTCTTTTTTAAACGGTGTTGCAGCGCCGGATATCCAAATTTGAATTTCGCAATCTGCATCAAAAGTGCCGGCTGTTTCAACTAAAAAATGAGTGATTGATTTATATGGTACGCTGTGGTATTCTTTTTTTGATCCGGTCATTCCTTGAACATCTACCATAATAAGCCTTTTGTTTGTGAATACCCACTTGTCTCTGAATATTTTAAAGGCAGATTGAATTTGCTCTCCCTCAAAAAGTACATGAGTAAAATCCTTTTGTAGTTCATTTGCATCGATTTCACTTGCATTTCCCATTAAGCTTGAAAATAATCCCATATAAATTGTTTTTTTAGATTCCTTACTCGTATGGCTTTTCAGGTTTCGCCCCGTTTATTTGAGTGGAAGCTGGACTCCACTTTTAAAATTCAAAAATAGTTTTTTATCATATTAGATAATCAATCCTTTGATTCTTGCATAAAATCATACTTTAATTTATCTAATTGTCGCTATAATATTATGATAATCAAGTTTTTAATATGAAACACAAATGACTAAAAACCGCCTCCATCAGCATCTAATAAAAACGTATTTATATGATTTACTTATTAAAGACGTTTTAATTTATTACAACTCCCCCTCTTCGATTTCTTTATTATTTATACCCAACGTGTCTTTTATTTTCTCCCATAACTCATCTATCTTTTGTTCCATTTTTATCCAAGAGTCACAGTTGGCGAATATTTTTTTATTCATTGGATAATGAACTATTGAAAGAGGCCTTACGCCTTGTTCTCGACAAAATTTATATCGTTCATCTTTTTTTAACTCCATTTTGGCCCTTCTCATTGCCAAAGCTTTCTTTATTACCCCCAGATCACTAAATATTATAGCATCATATTTCTTATATAACTCGTATGTTAAATCTGCTCAGTCACATGTTGTATATCTCTTCCCGCAACCGGTTAAAACCAATAAGCATAATGAAACGGCTGCATAAATTATTACTTTATTCATGTTGTATTTTTTATCATTTTAGTATACCTCTGTCTTAGCTTTCGTTATTAATCCGCTCCTTTATATATCATCCTCATCTATTAAACTTTTTATCCTCTCAGACCATTCAAAAAAAGATGCTCATCGTTGGTTCACGCGAACTAAAATAAAGATATCCCGGCAAAACATATGAACCCTTGTCACCGCAGGGTATGGCAAAAGCACCACCGGGGTCAACGACATGATATTTGCTAAGCAGATATCTTAATTTTATCGCATAATAAATTTGAAACCTACATGTCTCAAGATCTCTCTTCCTTTTTCCTCCTCCGAAAAGACATTACTTACCTAAACTTCGGATCTTT
>JBKDJT010000125.1:0-4425 GCA_046345435.1 Bacteroidota bacterium | reverse complement strand
ATTTAATTATGTACATCACCAGTTACTTTGGGACTAAGCCCGATTTTCTATCAGAAAGTGAAGAGGATATATAGCAAGATCTCAGCGCAAACTCAAATTCACTGATATTTAAACAATGCAATCCTGAAGCCATACAAGCATTGCTTCAAGCAATAGAAAAAGAGGAAATAAAAAGCGGAATAATCATTGACAGTGATCTAAAGAAATTATATAGCAACTTTAGTCTTGCCTTTACAGAAATCATTGCCGCCGGCGGTGTGGTTGAAAATGAGAAAAAGGAAATACTGCTTATTTTCAGAAGAGGCAGATGGGACCTGCCTAAAGGGAAATTGGATGAAGGAGAAAGTATTGAAGAGTGTGCAATCAGAGAAGTGTGTGAGGAAACAGGACTTCAACATGTAGTCATCAAAGAAAAGCTCCCCGACACCTACCATACATACATGGAAGCAGGGAAAAATATATTGAAAAAATCTGTCTGGTATAAAATGTCTGCTGAAAGCAAACAAGCCCTGCAACCACAGATTGAAGAAGACATCGTTGAAATCAAATGGGTGCCTGCTGATGAATTAAAAAACTACCTGAATAATACTTATCCTTCTGTGAGAGATGTTTTAAACTTTTTCCTGAGTAGTACGCTTTAAAATTGCTACGGTAAGTCGGCTGATGCAGATAAGCTTGTTCTTCTCATCATGAATGCGAATGTCCCAAACATGTGTGCTTGCTCCTAAATGAATTGGAGTGCAGATGCCGGTAACGAATCCTTCTCTGGCCGACCTTACATGATTTGCGTTGATCTCAATACCTACACAAATGAATTTTTCGGGATTAATCACCAGTGCGGAGGATACACTACCTAATGTTTCTGCAAGTACACAACTTGCTCCGCCATGTAATAATCCATATGGCTGCTTGGTACGATGATCTACCGGCATGGTTGCTTTTAAAAAATCAGGACCGACCTCTGTCAAATCCAATCCAATATATTCACCCATGGTGCCTGCTCCCATTTGTTTTAAATGTTCAACTGACAGTTCCTTATTGTACCAGATTGTATTCAAATCTCGTTTGTTATGGATCAATTTAATGTTTTCCTTACCTGCTCAGGCAAAAATGGTGAAGCATCTCCTCCATTACGTATAACATCTCTTACAAGTGTAGACGCAACAGAAGTGTATTGAGGGAGACATGTAAGAAAGATCGTCTCAACATGAGGGTCCAAACTTCTGTTCATGTCAGCGATTGCTTTTTCATATTCAAAATCATTCACGTAACGAATTCCTCTTAATATGTACTTAGCGCCTATTTGCTTGCAACATTTCACTGTTAATCCTTCGTAAACGACAGCCTCCACCCTTGGCTCATCTTTAAAAATCTCTTTAATCCAGGAGACACGCTGTTCTTCCGAAAACATTGGTGCCTTGTTAGCATTTCTTCCTATCCCTATAATTAATTTATCAAACAATGGCAGAGACCGAAAAATGATATCCAGATGCCCTACCGTAATAGGATCAAAAGTGCCGGGAAAAAGACAAATGCGTTGCATGCAATGATTTTATACTTCGAATATCCACCGAATATGTGATATATCAAAACTCTACTACAAATCCTATACTTGGCAAACGCGATCCGCTGGTATTTGGAAGAATAGCCGGTATTGCAAGCTGCCTGTTATTGGGTGCAGATGGATTTCCAAAAACCCCGGGATTATAAGGCTCATTGGTTGTTGTCGCAATTGTATTATCTGCATTACGTTTTAAAGTAAAACCCGACTGTGTTGGGTTCTGGCTATTATACAAATTCTGAATATCTAAAAAGAGATCCAGAGTCCATTTCCGGAAATTCCATTTTTTATCTATACGCAAATCTGCTGCATTGAATGCGCGTAAACGCTCCGTATTTATCCGGCTAAAATCCAGTACTCCCGCATTATTAAACGGATAATTATCGAGACTCTGAACAATATCGTAAGGGGTGGCAGGTGCATTTCCCTGAAAACGGAACCTCAAGCCCAGCTCCCAGTTTCTTGAAAATTTATAACCACCGGTGAATGAAATCAAATGGCGATTGTCCCATGAAGAAGTAATAAATTTTTCCCGGTCGGCTCCTGTGAACAAGCTGTAATAAAAAGTGTACGCTAATATTCCATAAAAATTTTTGGTAAGCCTTTCCTGATACATAAACTCAACACCATATGCCTTTCCTCTGCCAACACTTGTAATGCGTTCATTTCCCAATACCCCGAAATTTCCTCCCAGATTAGCCAGAGAAATCCCTTTATCTATTGAAACCGGATAGCTATCATACCATTTATAAAAACCTTCTATTGTTATACGAGTTGAAGAACGCGGAGTAATTTCAAATCCTGAAACTAGATGATCTGATTTAATATAATCTGTATTCTTATTTACCAGAATGTTATTTTCCCTGTATCCCAGAATAGTATAAGGTGCCAGTTTAAAATATCTTCCTGCAGAAGCATTAAAAGTAAATACTCCTGAGAATCTCCAGCTGGCTGATAAGCGAGGCGACAAAGTACTTAGCAAATTGTTACCATCATTTGTAAATGTATTACCGTCCGTTCTCAATCCTGCATTTATTGTTAATCGGTTATTTAAAAGCTTTCGGGTAGTGCTCAAGAAAAAACCATATCGTAAAAAACGGATATCGCTAGAAAAGTTCGCAACATAACCCGGCCTACGTTGAAAAGTAGAATTGCTGTATTTAGCAAATATGCCTACTGTTCCGGCGCTAACCTGCCATTTGTTAATTGTTTTATTCCATTCATATCTCAATCTTGTTTCATCTTCGGTTGACCTATAGCGTAAAATACGCTCCGAATCAATCGGTCTGTCATTATCCTTATACTGATCTGTGGTATTATAAAGCCAGTTATTGCTTAATGCAAGTTGCCAGAATCCTTTGTTCATCGTATGACGCCAGGATATCCCAACTGTATTGGTTCTTTGTGTGTTCAAAGGAATTTGTTCAAGAATGGCAAGCTGCTCTAAAGTTGGATTGGCAGGTCGCTTAAATCTAAAATTATCAATCGCACCTATACCAATAAGATTGATTTCATTTTTATTATCCGGCTGATGCGTGACCTTATACTGATAATCCCAGTAATCAGGTAAAAAAGGAAGTTCAATCAATGCAAAAATAAATTGCAGATAAGAGCGACGTACAGATGCCAGATATGTTGTCTTCCCATTCTTTTTACCTAATGGCCCTTCTGCGGTGAGTGCTGCTTCAGAAGCACTCAACCTGAAATTTCCCTGAAAGCCTTCTCTGTTCCCAGTCTTTTGTTTGAATTGCAAAACTCCCGAAAGCGGATTGTCGTATTTGGCGGGAAATGCTGAGGTATGTAAAGTGACCCCTTCAATAAATGACACATTCAGCAAACCCACCGGTCCGCCTGCTGCTCCTTGTGTAGCAAAGTGATTAATCGACGGAATTTCAATACCATCAAGAAAATAACTATTCTCATTGGGCGCGCCTCCTCTGATGATGATATCATTTCTAAAACCAACCGACCCTGAAACACCGGGTAACGACTGTACCACTTTTGCTATGTCAAAATTTGCCCCGGGATATTTTGCAATTTCAGCCGTTCCTAATGTCTGAACCGAATTAACCACACCCACCGGCTTCAGAAAACCCGGTTTAATGATGATATTATCAAGCTCTTTTGCCTGAACCTCAAGCTCAAAATTAATTTCCAGTGCATTTCCTGTAGTAACTACGAGGTCGTATTTAATATCTGTACGATAACCTGCCGATTTTGCTTCTAGGTTCCATGTTCGTGTTGGAATATCCGTAATTCTGTAGTACCCTTTGTCGTCTGTCGTCGTTTTGATCTCCGAACCAACTAACTGAACCACTGCCCCGCTGATAGGCAATAATGTTCGGACGTCGCGGACTTTTCCGTTTATTACCCCCGTATTCTGCGCTATAAGGTAAACAGGAAGAAATAATAAAAAAGAGGAGAAAAATGATCTGAAGCAAGTCATTACGTGTAATTTTTTATCAGCATGAAAGCCTGTTTAATAAACAGATTGAGATAGTTGAACAATTTTTATCAGAGATTGTTCCTTTTTTATGAAATTTTCTGTGTTTTTCATTTTGTCGATAATCGCATGTCAAATACTTGCCACGGGACAAGCCATGATACAGGTTGATGTTTCAGGTATCTCATCCAAGAAAGGTGAAATATTAGCTGTTTTATTTTCAACGGAAAAAGGGTTTCCAAATGATGCTTCCAAAGCTTTTAAAACAGCGAAAGCGGTGCCTGTTAACGGAAAAGTCATCCTTCAATTTAGTCAGATACCTGATGGTAAATATGCAATCGCACTTTTTCATGATACAAATGGTGATGGCAAACTGAACACAAATATGCTCGGAATTCCGAAAGAAGGATATGGTGTAAGC
>JBKDJT010000124.1:0-2671 GCA_046345435.1 Bacteroidota bacterium | reverse complement strand
AGTAATAAGGATGGAGACTGGTTTATTTTGCGGCAGATAATCTCTGGTGAGGTATTCCTTTTTATCATGAAAGTTATAATGCATGATTTCGTCCGGAGAGAGGTGTTGATCAGCTCCGTTGATAAAGTAAGTGGGTAATACTTTTTCACATAGTTCTACGAGGTGAGTTGTATTTGAGCTATTATATCCACCGACCACAATGGTAAGATCAGCTTTTTGTTCAAGTAATCCTTTTACTGCGGTTTGGTTGTCATTGGTTGCATAACAAAGTGTATCGCGTGTATCTGCAAAATGCTGAGGTAGGGTTTCCTCATTGAGCGAAAAATATTCTTTTACTGTTTGCTTGAGGTAATCTGTAATTTCCTGTGTGTCACTTGCAAGTTGTGTTGTTTGGTTTATCACGCCCATGCGTTGCAGGTCTTTCACAGGATTAAATCCTACAGAATGCCTCCCTTTGAACAAAGTATAAAATTCTTCTTCGCTTCTAATACCTCTGATAAAGTCTGCAAGAAGTTCAGCTTCTTTTAAATCATTCACAACTACTGAGGGAGCATTGGCGCCTGCATGTGAAAATGTTGCCCTTGTTTCTTCGTGTGCAGGTTTACCATGAATAACAATGGTGTAACCTTTTGCTGCAATTTGTTCGCCCCTGTTCCATACTTTTTCTACGAACGGACAAGTAGTATTGTATTTCTCAATTGCAATGCCTTTATCTCTAAGTAACTTTTCAGTTTCTAGTGTGGTACCAAAAGCAGGAATAATTACCACATCATCTTCTTTTAAATCATCAAAAGGAATCAATTGGTTGCCGTAAGTATCCTGAAGAAATTTTACGCCTCTTTCAAGCAATCCTGCATTAACCTGAGGATTGTGAATCATTTCACTCAGTAAAAAAATCCGCTTACCGGGATTTTCTTCAATTGTTCTGATTGCAATTTCTATTGCATTCTCCACACCATAACAGAATCCAAAATGACGCGCGAGGTAAAACCGCACCGTGCCAAGGTCGATCAGCGTAGGAGAGAAATCTTTTTTCATTTTATCGCCCTGCTTACGGTATTGCTTTACCGCCGATAACAGATTGCTGCGAAAATGACTTGGAACCTGGAACTGTTTCATGTTGTTATAAACATTTACAAAGGTAGATGGTTTATCGGTGGAAAAAATTGATCTTCATATTTCACATACATTCGTAACATTGACATCCCAATCGATCGACTATGCAGCAAAACCGGGTTTTACCATGGGTTCATACCACCAATATCTATGAGGTGAATGTACGTCAGTACACACCTGAAGGCACATTTAAAGCATTTTCAAAGCATCTCCCACGACTTAAAGAAATGGGTGTGGAAGTGATTTGGCTGATGCCCGTAACGCCAATTTCACTATTAAACAGAAAAGGTTCCCTTGGTAGTTATTATGCCTGTAGCAGTTACGTAGCCATCAATCCTGAATATGGCAACCTGCAGGATTTTCGAGAGCTGGTTGGAGAAATCCACAGGCTTGACATGAAAATTATCATCGACTGGGTTGCCAATCATACCGGTTGGGACCATGAATGGACTAAAACCCATCCGGATTTTTATCACCGCAATCACGACGGATCTTTTCGTCCGCCAGTTGCCGACTGGGAAGATGTGATTCACCTGAATTTTGACAATGAAAACATGCGCGAAACAATGATACGTTCGATGCAGTTTTGGGTGGATGAATTTGGGATAGATGGCTTTCGTTGCGATATGGCGATGATGGTGCCGCTTTATTTCTGGCAGGAAGCAAGAACGAGACTGGATAAAATAAAATCTTTATTCTGGTTGGGTGAATTCGATCAGTGGGGTGAAGAACAATACGGTCAAGTTTTTGATGTCAGTTATACCTGGCACTGGATGCATGTTGCTCAGGAGTATTTTCATAAATATCAAAAAATGCATTCTCTTGATGCAGCATTAAGCGGGTATAACAGAAAGCGTCCATATGCTCATTTGAAATCATTCTTCACCAGTAATCACGACGAGAATAGCTGGAATGGAACTGAGCATGAAAAGTACGGACCAATGGCAATTCCATTGGCAGTATTCAGTTGTTTGTGGAATGGCATCCCTTTGATTTATTCCGGACAGGAACTCCCCAATCATAAGAGATTACATTTTTTTGATAAGGATCTGATTGAATGGAATGAAAAGCCTGCTTTACATCTTTTCTACAGTAAGCTGCTTCATTTCAGAAAAGAACATCCTGCATTGGCAAACGGGCAGCATCATTCTATTACCTGGAGAATTTCTACAACCGATTTGTCTCATCTCTTTTCATTTGTCAGACGAACAGGCAACGGAAAAGAAGTAATCGTAGTACTAAATCTTTCATCGCAACCTCATAAGTTTAGTTTTAACGATGGCCGTGTTGCAGGTATCTATACTAATTTATTTACCGGTAAAGAAGCGGACCTTTCAAAGAAATTTTCAATTGATCCCTGGGGGTATCTTGTTTTATACAAATAAAAGGACGGAAATAAAAAAGGCAGATTAATTCAATCTGCCTTTTTGTTTAAAACGAAACATTTATGGTTCGTTTCTCAGATCATTAATCGCATATTGATAAATTCCTTCGTAGCCGGGATAAATGCCTTCAATAATAATACTGTTGCCTGCTGATTCCATGACTGTAATAA
>JBKDJT010000123.1:0-3115 GCA_046345435.1 Bacteroidota bacterium | reverse complement strand
ACCATTCTGAGAGCAGCAAGTAAACATCCTGAGAGATTTGCATCTATTGGATTATGTAATATGCCCTTTCAGGCAGCTTCAAAAAAACAAAAAGCCACCTTTGGCCTGCAACATTCTTTGCTCACATTTCGAAAGTTTTATACAAAACAGGCAGCTAAGGCTTTGTTTGCCAAAACATCACTTAAAGAAAATCCCTCACTACTTAATGAACTAAAGCGCCCCATGGATCTTTTGACAAACAAACAAATAAAACAAACTGACAGAGCCGTCATTCTTAAAGCAGATGATGCAACCGAACTAATAAGTAATCTGAGAGTAAAAGCAATCGCACTAAAGGGAGAGGAAGATTATGTGCCTGCACCACCAAATATTGAAACGATTTTCGTTGGCGGTGGACATATTAGTCCTTTGGAAATACCGCATGAGGTTTTAAACCTTGTTAAGAATCTTTAGATCAGGTACTCTTTATCTCTTTTAAATAGCATTGGGTTAGTTATAACTATCTCAAACAACAGGTAAAATCAACCCCTTGCAATTTTGCAAGAACTAATTTATTGATTTACATATGATTAAAATTTCAGATAGACTATAGTAGCTGCATCTTTCATCAATAGGGGGAGCTTACAAGTATAGCCAAAATGTTGGGTCATTCTAATACTAAAATTACTCATGAGTATGCTAGATTGTCAGATACAAAAGTGGCAAATGAAATGAGTAGGGTTAAAGAGATATACAAGTAGTTTAATACAGCGTCATTTTTAAAGTGATAATCTCAACAAGTAAAAAATAAAAGTTCAATTTACTACATTAAAGGAAGTCTAAATGACCCTATTGCAGGTATCTTACTAGAGCCATCAATCAAAATACACGTGAAATTTCCCGTAATGTTTTTAGCATCTATAGCAGTTATCTCTAATTTAAATGTACTTGGCTGATCAACAAGCCATTCAATTTGATATTCTTTTCTACCAACTCCAATACTTAAATCTGTGATTGATCCACCTACATAGCTATTGTATATGCCTTTAGCATCACAAAGTTTTCTAGTAATTAAATTTACATCACAAGTTTGCCATGGTATATTAGAGTCCAAATTTTTATGATAATTATTTATATCTTTCCCATATGCCCATAACATCAAATTTGTTTCTGTTTGTCCGCTAGAATTTGTACTAGTTCCAACTATAGAATTAAAACTAGTGGCATCAATAGCAAACCCATCTTTATAGACTTTATATACAGAAATTGTTTTACCCCCAAAAGTAACTTTAAAGAAAACACTAGAGTCTACTACTATACCCTTGTTTGGAATTGGATTATCTTGACTATTAGATGATGGCTCTTTAACACAACTATTAAATAGTATTGCAACAATTAGAATCAGTTGAGGTAAAATGAATTTATATAATTTCATTTGATAAAATTTTTTCATAAGTCTTTTTGATCAAAAAATGGTTATATATCAAAGATAATAAAATCCCTTTATGTTGACGTACAAAAAGGGCAAAAAACGTGACTCTATCCAGCTACAAAAAGCTATTTTAAGCCAAACTAAAAAAACTTGTTTCGCTTATTACTCGAATCTGATTTCAGCTTTGATATGTATCGGGAGCGGAGATAAAAGGGTTATATTTTAATAGTATGCCCCTTTTTTTAAACACTTGTATTATTAAAATGATTTATCGTAATTTTACGATTAATATGGGTGTTACTAAAACTATAGATTATTCAAAAACAGAATTGGATATTGCCAAATATGCAAAAGCATTGGCACATCCTGCAAGAATTGCGATCATACAATTTTTATTGAAAAAACAGGCATGTATTTGTGGAGATATAGTAGATGAATTACCCATTTCACAAAGCACTGTTTCGCAACACTTAAAGGAACTAAAAGCGGTAGGACTTATCAAAGGTGAGATAGAGGGTACTTCAGTGTGTTATTGTGTTGATGAAAAAGTGTGGTCAAAAGCTAGTTCTTTAATTGTTGGTTTATTTAATAAGGCGTCTTTGAATAAGGGTAAGTGTTGTTGATTTTTTTGAAATCATCAATCGGTATATTACGATATTAAAAAACATAAAATAAAGTATATGAAAACGGAATCTGAATTAAAACAAATTGTAAAAGACAAGTATAGTGAAATTGCTATGCAAGACAAAGAAACAAACATGTCATCTTGTTGTGGTGCAGGTGGATGTTCTACAGAAGTGTATAATATTATGAGCGATGATTATACCACTTTGGAAGGATACAATGCAGACGCCGATTTGGGTTTAGGGTGTGGATTACCCACTCAATTTGCTAAGATTAAAAAAGGGGATGTGGTAGTCGATTTAGGAAGTGGTGCCGGGAATGATTGTTTTATTGCGAGACACGAAACCGGTGAAACAGGAAAAGTGATTGGTGTCGATTTCACGCCAAAGATGATTGAGCGTGCAAGAATGAATGCAGAAGCTAGAGGGTTTAATAATGTAGAATTTCGTGAGGGGGATATTGAACACATGCCAATCACTTCTAATGTAGCAGACGTCATTGTAAGTAATTGTGTTTTAAATCTTGTACCTAATAAAGATGGTGTTTTTAAAGACATGTATAGGGTATTAAAGCCAGGCGGTCATTTTAGTATTAGTGATGTGGTTTTAGAGGGTACATTACCTGAAGGGTTAAGAAAAGATGCTGAAATGTATACAGGTTGTGTTTCAGGAGCAATTCAAAAAGAAGTGTATTTGGAACTTATTAAAGCCAATGGATTTAAAAACATAACTATACAAAAAGAAAAAGCTATTATAATACCTGACGATATTTTGAAGAATAACTTAAACGATGAGCAAATACAATCATTTAAAAAAGGTAATACCGGTATCTTTAGTATTACGGTCTTTGCTCAAAAACCATTAACAGAAAAATTATCCAATTGTACACCGGGTTCAGGGTGTTGTTAAATTTTATTATATGAAATAGCCATAACGAAAATTCGATACCAACAGGAATGATCTTTTAGGCTATACTATATGACCATTAAAAAAAAATAAAAAAGAACATATGAAATCCCCATGACAATTTTCGATACTAACAGCGATAAGAAAAAAGGGCATAACATATGAACATTAAAAC
>JBKDJT010000122.1:0-4442 GCA_046345435.1 Bacteroidota bacterium | reverse complement strand
GAATTTGAGTGACTGTGAAAAAGAAATGAATGAGGTTAAAACGAAGAAGAGAGAAATCGTTAATCTTATACAAGCCCTGAGCATAATGATGAATTATGCTGCAAATGTGCTGCTGTAGTATTATCGGATTGTGACGCCTGGATTAAAGAAATGTTACCCTAATATTAACGGAATGTTAATCAACGACGGCTCAAGGCATAAATGCTATCTATCAGAGCAAATGCTTAATATTTTATTTTTCAACTGAGACAACACCGGAATCAGGTTATCTCGTAATCAATGTTAAGAAATTATTAAGTGGCTTAAAAAGAGCCGAAGGAGGCAGGAAGCTGCTATTTTTGTACAAACTTTTGATGATGAGTGCATTTAATTCTTTTATGAAGATTTTTCTCCCAAAAGACCGTGTTTTTTACACCCTTTTTGAAGAGGTTTCCGTAACCGTAGTAGAGATGTCACATTTATTAAAAAAACTATTAAATGAACCCTCATTTGAAAACAGAGAGCAGATATTCACACAAATAGAAGATCTCGAGCATAAAAATGACGACCTTACGCATAAAATTTTTACTGAATTAAGTCGAAATTTCATCACCCCTTTCGACCGTGAAGACATCCACTATCTGGCTTCTTCATTAGACGATATTGCCGATTACATTTTCGCTTCTGCCAAAAAAATCAACTTCTACCGAGTTGATCCTATGCAGGGTAATTTCAGAAAAATGGGTGATCTTATTTGCCAAGGAACCGAGAACATCAAGAATGCGATCACTGAGTTAAGAAACATGAAGAACATGCGTCAGATTACAGATTCACTGGTGCGCATCAACAGCATAGAGAACCAGGCTGATGACGAATTTGATGCTGCTATCCTCAATCTGTTTGCAACAGAATCTGATGCAAAGGAAATCATTAAGAAAAGAGAAATATTTACTGTAATGGAAATTGCGACCGACAAATGTGAAGATGCCGCAAATGTGATCGAATCCATTATTGTGAAATATGCATAAAGATCTTCCTACTTTCTTTCCTCTTATCAAATAAGCCCAAATGACTTTATTAATTGTCATCATCATACTCGCTCTGGTTTTCGACTATATCAATGGGTTTCACGATGCTGCCAACTCTATAGCTACAGTTGTTTCCACCAAAGTGCTGACTCCTTTTCAAGCTGTTCTTTGGGCAGCCTTTTTTAACTGTGTCGCTTTTTTCATTTTCAAAGACCATGCTGTTGCAAACACCATCAGCAAAACAGTAAGCAAAGAATTCATCACCCTTCCTGTTATACTTTCCGGATTGGTTGCAGCAATTGCATGGAACCTTTTAACATGGTGGTATGGCATTCCTTCATCATCTTCTCATACTCTGATAGGCGGTTTTGCAGGTGCAGCCATTGCTCATGCAATGAGTACAAAGGGATTAAACATCAGTTGGGGGAAAGTGATTGAATCTGACATCATCATCAATACGGTATTCTTCATCTTTCTGGCTCCACTTATAGGAATGTTCATCTCTATATTTATTACTGCTGTTACGATTATGCGGGATGTATGGACCAGGCTGCTCATCATTGCGGGCGTAACACTACTTACACTGATGATGTTTGATTATTTCGAAACACAGAAAATGGATCAGAATCTTCAGAAGTTTCTTAAAATTGATAAGTATAAAAAAGAACTGAAGGTTGCACATGAAAAACTTAAAATAACCCCGTCAGACAGTTCGGAATATATCACCGCCAACAGCAAATTGCAAAAGGCACTTCCCAATTATGAAAAAATCATGGTTTATATTGAGAACTATGATGAGTTAGGAGCAGAGCGCATCGCAAAGATTGCAAGTGATTCCGGCTGGCTCAAAGAAATTCAGGCTAGTCGTCTAAAAGATGATGTCAGAAATGCTAATGATTACTTGATTCTGGAAGCTAGATCAGTATCAGATAGTATCGCAAAAAAGGAATTTGGTATTGCGAAGGAAGAAACAGAAAAATATAAGGAACCTCTTAAGAAATATTGTTCCGGAGAACTTTCTGTTGACAGCACAATGGTAGCATTAAGCCGCATCTATCCCATCAAGGATGCCAATAAAGAAAAGGTTCTGAAGAAAATACAGACTTTTAATATTGCCACCTCTCTTAAGAAAGACATCGAAAAATCTGATAACTCATCCATTGAATGGGGAGTCATTTTCACCGCCATTCTTTTCTCACTGGTTTATATCTACGTAGAAAAAATCAGAACACCAACAGCATTCAAAGTTGCCAATATGTTTAAGAAGCTGCAGTTATTCAGCTCTGCAGCTTTCAGTATAGGACACGGCGGAAACGATGCTCAAAAAGTAATGGGCATCATTGCTGCAGCGCTCATCGCCAATGGCGATATTCAAAACTTCTCTGATTTGCCCAACTGGGTTCCGGTCGCCTGTTACCTAGCTATCGGTCTTGGTACCATGAGCGGCGGGTGGAAAATAGTCAAAACAATGGGTACCAAAATCACCAAAGTAACACCTCTTGAAGGGGTTTCAGCAGAGACAGCAGGTGCCTTTACCTTGTTTTTTACAGGACAAATGGGAATTCCGGTTTCAACCACACATACCATCACAGGAAGTATTATGGGCGTTGGCGCACTCAAACGCCTGAGCGCTGTTCGATGGGGCGTAACTGTCAACCTTCTCTGGGCATGGATTTTAACCATCCCGGTAAGCGCTGTTCTGGCTGCCATTACATACTGGATCGTGCGTATGTTTATCTGAGATCTCCCGCTGATCAGCAATTTTTTAAATTGACCAGGGTTTTGCATCTTTGTCAGCATTCAGTTATTCAGAAATCACTGATTGACAATACCTAAACCTTTTATTCTCGAATAAATTTCAATCATGAAAGGAATTATTCTGGCCGGAGGCTCCGGCACACGTTTACACCCGATCACGTTTGCTATCAGCAAACAAATCATGCCTATCTACGATAAGCCGATGATTTATTATCCGCTGAGTATTCTCATGATGGCAGATATCAAAGAAATTCTCATCATCTCCACTCCTCATGACCTCCCTCATTTCAGAAGATTACTGGGTGATGGTAAAAACCTGGGTGTAAAATTTGAATATGCAGAACAACCTCTGCCAAACGGACTCGCACAGGCTTTTGTGATCGGAGAAGATTTTATAGGCGATGATTCCGTAGCACTTGTACTAGGCGACAATATATTCTACGGAGCAGGTTTAGGTACACAACTGCGCCACAATACAAATCCGGACGGAGGTATCATTTACGCCTACCAGGTGAGCGACCCTGAACGTTATGGCGTAGTTGAATTCGACAAGGAAATGAATGTGATTAGTATAGAGGAAAAACCTGCTGCACCAAAGAGTAAATACGCTGTACCCGGACTCTATTTCTATGACAATTCAGTCGTAGATATTGCCAAAAAACTGGAACCAAGTCCAAGGGGTGAATATGAAATCACAGATGTCAACAAAGAATACCTTCGCAGAGGAAAATTGAAAGTATCGATTCTCGACAGAGGAACAGCCTGGCTTGATACCGGTACTTTCGACAGCCTGATGCAGGCAAGTCAGTTCGTGCAGGTGATAGAACAACGCCAGGGAATTAAAATTGCCTGCATTGAAGAAATTGCATGGAGAAGAGGTTTTATTGATTCAAATCAGTTGAAAGAACTTGCAAAACCATTACTCAAGAGCGGATATGGCCAGTACCTCATGAATCTGCTGCAAGAATAATTTTGACAAATGAAGAAGAAAATACTTGTTACAGGAGGAGGCGGATATATAGGCACACATACCATTGTAGACTTGCTTCAAAATGGTTATGAAGTCATTAACCTTGATAACTTTTCACGAAGCCTTCCTCAGATGATGGAGCGTGTTGAACAAATCACGGGTCAGCCTGTAAAAACTTATAATGTTGACCTGTGCAATTTTGATGACACATACGCCGTATTTCAGGAGCACAGTGATATCATCGGCATCATCCACTTTGCTGCTTTCAAAGCGGTGGGCGAAAGTGTTGAAAAGCCGCTCTTATATTTCGAAAACAATCTGTTTTCGTTGGTGAATCTGCTCAAATGTGTAGCAGAATTTAATATTCCTCATTTTGTCTTTTCCTCTTCCTGTACTGTTTATGGAAATCCTGATCATATTCCTGTAACAGAAGAAACTATTCCCAAACCTGCAGAAAGTCCGTACGGATATACCAAGCAGATGGGAGAGCAAATTGTTAGTGAAACAATCAAAGCACTGTCAACTTCGGCTATACTACTACGTTATTTCAATCCTGTTGGAGCACATCCATCAGGTCTCATCGGGGAATTGCCAGTAGGAAAGCCCCAGAATTTGGTGCCTGCGATCACGCAAACCGCTATCGGCAAGCTGCCAATGATGACCGTTCATGGAAATGATTATGATACTAGGGATGGTTCCTGTATCCG
>JBKDJT010000121.1:0-7672 GCA_046345435.1 Bacteroidota bacterium | reverse complement strand
TCTGAATATTGTGTAATGAAATAATTTCCGTTAGGCGACAATGAAATGTTTCTGTGATTGAATTTTCCGAACGTCATTCGCTTTATTCCGCCTCCGTTTAACCCAACGCGGTAAAGATCAAAACAGGCACTGTTGTCTTTTCTGCAAACAAAATAAACCTGCTTCTTTTTTTCATCAACCATCAATACTTCGGTTACTGTGTAATTGCCGGAGGTGATTGCGCCTATCCTTTTTCCGTTAATATCGTGCAGATAAAGATGATTCCATCCGCTTGCGTCACTTCTGTAAATAAATTGTTTTCCGTTGCTTAAAAAACGAATGCGCTCTCCCTGGTCGTCGAGGTCGATCCAGGTTTTTTGTTCTTCTTTTAAAATTTCTTTTTTGCTGCCGTTGGCAAGATTTATTTCATACACGATCAACTGCTCCTGTGTACGCGGCATCCATTGTACCCATAGCGCACTTCCATCGAGTTTCCAGTAAGGCATGCCAAAATACTGGTCTGTTTTCTCATTGAAATTGGCCCATTGAATATCGCCACCTTCAACGCCAACAACTCCGATTTTTACTTCCGGATTCGGATCGCCTGCTTTGGGATACCGTGTTTCTTCGGTATAACCATGAACGCCTTCTTCACTCACAATCGGAAATACCGGTACCTTGTTCTCATCCATTCGCATGAATACTATTTTTTTACTGTCGGGACTCCACCAGTACGATTTATAGTTGGAAGCGCGACCAAGAATTTCTTCGTAATACACCCAGCTGGCATAACCATTTAATATGCCATTGCCACCATCGAATGTGAGTTGACTTTCTTGAAGGGTACTTAGGTTGATGGTGTACAGATTATTATTTCTGGTGAAGGCAACATACTTTCCATCAGGAGAAAGGGTAGGATTCTGTTCGGGAACAGAAGGACTTGAAGTGATTTGATCCTTTCCGTTCTCCGAAATATAAATCAGATCGTTGTTGGTTATTTGTATATCCCGAACAACTTCTTTCTTGTTGTTTGTATTTTGATATGACTTTTCAATACCCGTTAAAGGATCAATTTCATACAATACTCCTTGCTTTGAAATCACCGGTTTGTTTTCGGTAGTCCATTCTACAAATTCGGGAAGCTGAGTGGTTATCTGATGCGGCGCACCCTTCAGCATTTGCTGCAATGTCAGTTCTTTTTTTTGTGCGGCTGCAAACTGGCATAAGAGCAAACAGCATAATATAAGACGAATAATCATCGTTGAAATATTTGATTGTGACTGGAATAACAAGAGGTTAAAATTACTTCTTTGGCAGAAATAAGATGCCGGTTGTCTTTATATATTTCCATAATAAAAGCTAAAACAGGGATATGATTTACGGACAGCTCTTATTGTATTTCATTTTTTTCAGGTAGCTTGTATATACGTTCGTAGTTGCGTACTTGATTCTTACCAGAAACTTGTAATAATCCTCATTGGGATTGGTATAGCGCTTGTCCTGCCATTTCTTATAATATTCAACGCTTTCTTTCCAGTTATTAAATTTGAGATAGCTCTTACTTCTGAAACCAAATAAGTTATTTCTCGACATCAGAAACTTCGTTTTAAACCAGCCTGTTTCAACAATGGCCTGCTTCATCACGATGTTTGGATGCTTAATACCCAGAGCACAGATATAGTTAAAAACACTGTCGGCGAATGTTGATTTTTGGGCGCTTGTCGTCAGCGCAACAAAAAGAACCAGTATTAAAATTGATATACGCATAAGTTATTGTGATAACCCGAACGGGACCATCTACAATATACAACAAATAAATTACTGTATAGTAGTTCTCACCCCTTATAAACTTGCGCTAAAAACCAGCCGATGTATAAGCTGAAGAAATAATGAAACAGTTGGCCAGAAAAATATTTATCAATCTGTTTTCTCAGGGCGCATCATGGGGAACAACAACACATCCTGAATGCTTGGTTGATTTGTCATCAGCATCACTAGGCGATCAATACCAATTCCGATTCCCGCTGTTGGCGGCATACCGTATTCAAGAGAGCGAAGGAAATCATGATCGATGAACATGGCTTCGTCATCTCCGCGTTCTTTCAATTTCACCTGGTCTTCGAATCGCTCGCGCTGATCAACCGGATCATTCAATTCACTGTATGCATTGGCCACTTCTTTCCCGTTAATCATTAATTCAAATCGTTCAACGAGTCCGGCTTTGTCACGGTGTTTCTTGGTGAGCGGACTCATCTCAACAGGATAATCAGTAATAAAAGTTGGTTGTATATATTTTGATTCTGATGTTTCACTAAACAATTCATCAATCAGTTTTCCTTTGCCCATTGACTGGTCAACATGTATGTTTAAATTCTTACACGTCTCTCTTAGTTGGTCTTCATGCATTTCACTTACGTCAATACCTGTATGTTCTTTGATTGCATCGAAAATAGAAACCCGCTTGAATGGTGTTTTAAACGAGATGATTTGTTCGCCTACCTGCACATCTGTTGTGCCGTGCAGAGAAACAGCAACTTTCTCAAGCAGTGTTTCTGTTACATTCATCATCCAGAAATAATCTTTATACGCGGTATACCACTCAAGGATGGTGAATTCAGGGTTGTGCGTACGATCCATTCCTTCGTTGCGGAAATTGCGGCTGAATTCATATACCCAATCGAATCCGCCTACAATCAGACGTTTCAGGTACAATTCATTGGCAATACGCATATACATCGGCACATCAAGCGCATTGTGATGAGTTGAGAAAGGACGTGCAGTCGCACCACCCGGTATATTTTGCAACACCGGTGTATCTACTTCCAGTGCGCCGTGTTCGTTGAGAAACTCGCGGATGGTGTTTACGAGTTTTGTTCTTTTTACAAACACATCTTTCACTTGTGGGTTTATGATGAGGTCTGCATAACGTTGTCTGTATTTGAATTCAGGATCTGTAACTGCATCAAATGTTTGACCTTCTGCTTCTTTCACCACAGGAAGCGGCTTCAGTGATTTTGCAAGCAGCGTAAGTGAAGTGACATGCAGACTGGTTTCTCCGGTTTTTGTGGTGAACACATATCCTTTCACGCCAATGAAGTCGCCGATGTCGAGTAGTTTTTTGAAAACAACATCGTAGAGCATTTTATCTTCCTGCGGACAAATATCATCTCTCCTCACATACACTTGAAGGCGTCCGTGGCTATCCTGCAAAACAGCGAAGCAGGCTTTACCCATATCTCTTACACTCATGATTCTTCCGGCAATTGCCACCTCTTTATAAGCGTCTTTGGTTTCCTCGTTAAAGCCGGCTTTGATTGCCGTTGAATAATGAGTTACGGGGAAGGATGGTGCAGGATATGCATCGATTCCAAGATTATTCAACTCGGCAAGTTTTTCTCTACGGATCAGCTCCTGTTCAGATAAATGTGTGCTCATATTAATTTTATACGCAGTTTAACAGACGGCAAAGGTACTGCATGCTTAGCTTTGATCCATATTGATGATTTATCATTAACTTCATCAGATAAAAATTAATATTAAAACATTCATTTTTTTACAGATAAAATATCATTATATGATTAGGTTAAAACACATTTTATTTTCATTTCTATTCGCAGGAACACTATCTGTTTGTTCTGCTCAACTGATCAATTTGCCTAAAACGGGGCTTACTGAAAATGAGGCGGGGCTTGGTATAAAGGAGGCCCTGGGCAACGGGTTAACCCGTGCGGTTGGTTTTTTAAATAAGAAAGATGGCTTTTTTGGGAGTTCGTTATATAAAATCCTATTACCTCCTGAAATTATAAAGGCAGAAAATAAATTACGTTCAATGGGTCTTGGCAAATTATTTGATGATGCAGTACTTCAGATTAACAGAGGTGCTGAAGATGCAGTCGGATTTGCCGCTCCGATATTTGGAAATGCAATTAAACAGATGACGTTGCAGGATGCGCTTAAGATTATCCAGGGACCCGAAAACAGTGCAACTAATTATTTCAGAAGCAAAACAGATACTTCGTTGAACAATGCTTTTTCTCCGGTTGTGAAAAAATCACTTGAAAAAACAGGAGCAACGCGCTATTATGCGGACCTGGTTCAGGGCTATAATAAGATTCCATTGGTTAAAAAGATGAATCCTGACTTGACAGGTTATGTTGTTGGAAAAACAATGAATGCACTTTTTGACCAGATCGGAAAGGAAGAAGCAGAGATTCGCAAAAATCCGATTAAACGCAGTACCGACTTACTTCAAAAAGTTTTTGGCGGAGGCAATTAGTTATATGTTTTGTTGTGTGCTTCCCTTCTGCGGTCAACTTCATCAAATTGCTGATCGTAATCTTTGCGTATAGTTCCAAGCATACGATCCCAAAAAAGAAAGTACAAGCCATAGTTTCCTTTAAAGAACTGGTGATGCTGGTTGTGATTTACAGAAGTGTTGATCCAGCGCCCAATTTTTGTCCGGTGAAAACCTGCGGGGTACCATTCCCAGCCAAGATGACCGTACACATTGTATAACATCATGAACAGGAAGAAGAAAAACAGATGGGCCTTCATCACCGGAATGGTAAACAGATACACAACAAGGATGCCTATTTCAACTATAGCCTCAAGCGGATGAAAGGCGAAAGCAGCCAGCGGTGAAGGGTTCGTGCTTTTGTGATGGGTAAGATGAAAAAGTTTAAAAAGCTTAGGATGATGCATAAGTCTATGCGTAAAATAAAAATAGGTATCGTGCATGATCAGCATCAGCGGGAAAGCGAGCCAGAAATAAAGCGTACCATATTGTTCAATATCGCTGTACCAGGTTGTATGTTTTTTGATTTCGGGATTTCCAAGAATCAGCCAGGGGATCATACTGAAAACAAAAATTGTAATTGCTGAATACAACAATTCGCGTCGATAATCCTTATTTGCAGGGAATCGAAGTTGTATTTTGAATGAAGCCCATTTCTTTTTTTTCCATACATAGTAAATCAAAAAAGCAAGGCCGGCTAAGATGAAATAGCGAAGGCTGACGATACTGAACACACTAAACCAAGAGCTATTTACGGAAAAAGGATTCATGAAGGATTAAGTTTAAGGATGCTGTACATCACCAAATAACAATATTTGCCAGGCTTCATTTACTTTGTCATCATTCAGTAACTCCTGTGCGTATTTGTGTAGTTCTTTTTCCAGTTCATCCTGCTGAAGAGAGAAATACTGTACGATATTTTTAAGCCTTTCATTCGTAAACCCGGGATCAACGGCAGGATATGCATGCACATTGGCCAGCTGAGCAAGGTTATTACCGGTTAACACGCTACTTTCTCTGATGCTTTTTGGAAGATTGTCTATGCCAATGCCAAGTTTTATATTTGGCTTTTCCACCTCAAACAGGCTGGCTTCATTCACTCGGCAATACCAGTCTCCTCCGAGACGGGCAACATGGTGTATCTTTCGCTGATCAACCATTGTTTTTTCATTGTTCAATACCGTTTCATCCACGTGCATATAAAGTACTTCACAAATAACAAGATTCCCTGCTCCTCCTTCCGTTCCGAGAGGCTTCACTTCGATTACCTTACACTCCAGTTTGATTTTGCTTTCCTTTACCATTGGCGGACGAACGAAGCTTGCTTTTTCTTCGGTTAATCCTGCTTTTATAAATTCATTCACTTCTTTCGGATAGTCGCAGCTGCTAAGGCTGATCTGATGAACTAAGTTTTCGTCTGCGATATTGATGACAACTTCCGGAACTTCCAACAGGTTTTCCAGTGTGTGTTTGGTTGTATTATCACGTACACGTCGTGCCGGAGAAAAAACAACAATCGGCGGGTTGGAAGAAAACAGATTAAAAAAACTAAAAGGACTCAGGTTAACATTCCCGGCTTTATCAATGGTAGATACAAATGCAATGGGCCTTGGCGCAACAGCATGCTGTAACCATTGTTGTCTTTGAGCGGGGTTGAGGGTTTTGAGATCGAGTAGCATGATGTTGTTACGAGTTACGGGTTATGAGTTACGAGTATTGAAGTCCTGCTGCTTCATATAGGCGCACAGATTATGGGTTACGAGGTTTTTTGTATTTCTCTCTGACTTTTTGCATTAAACATCCAATTTGCTTACCAAGTTCAAAGGTTTCATTTTTAATTTCGTTTATGTTCATGTTATCATAAAAATCCATCTCCTGTAAAAACAACAATTTATTTCTCACTTCTCCGCATGAACCTTTTGCTATTCGCAAGTAACGATAAAAGTCGGCATTGTTATTATAATCAAATCCTTCTGCAATATTGTCTGAAACAGATAATGAGGCTCTTTTTAGCTGATCCTTAAAAGAAAAGTCTTTTTTGACAAAAGCATTTTGTTCTGCAAGGAGATAAATTCTTTTAGCCAACTTTTGAGCTCTTTGCCAAATAATCAGATCTTCAAAAGAAGAAATTTTTTTATTCATAGCCCTAAAGATCGCTTAGTAATTTTTCAATGCATAACAAATCTGTAACAACATTTATAGGATTTTACCCATAACCCATAACCCATAACCCGCAACCCGTAACTATCTTACTTCTTTCTTCGTAAGATTGAAAAATCATCCTCCTCAGCCACAATGGTATTCGACAAAACACCTAACCCATCGATCTCCAACTCTACAATATCTCCCGCTTGTAACCACTGTTCAGTATAGTTGGCATCATTGAGTTTTCCGGTACCGTTCAATTCTAAAAAACATCCCGTCCCAACCGTTCCACTACCAATCACATCACCGGGATAAAGATCAACTCCGTATGATGCACGTTCAATGATCTCTGCAAATGTCCAATCCATATCACCTACGTTCCCATCGCTCACCTCTTTGCCATTCACCCTGCACTGCATTCTCAGATTCCAGCTTTTACCGTTATGATTTTCCTTTGCAGGAATTTCAAATTTTTCCAATTCATCAAGTGTTACCAGCCATGGACCGATTGTGGTTGCAAAGTCTTTTCCTTTGGCGGGTCCAAGATTCAATAACATCTCTTCCATTTGTAATCTTCTGGCGCTTAAATCATTCATGATCATTAAGCCGCCGATATACTGATCAGCCTCTTCTGCTCTGATATTTCTTCCGTGCTTGCAGATTACAATTGCTACTTCAAGCTCAAAATCAAGTTTCTCAAAATGATCAGGCATACAAGCTACTTCGCCGGGGCCTTTGATGCTGTGGTGATTGGTAAAATAAAAGATGGGATACTGATCAAATTCAGGAATCATCTCCACTTTTCTGTTGCGCCGCGCTGCTGCCACATGCTGACGAAAAGCATAACCGTCGCGACAGGAAGACGGAAAGGGAACAGGGGCAAGCAGTTGAACCTGATCGACTGAAATTGTCCTGCCCGGCAAAATTCTTCCCTTGTGCACCGCATCCATGCCGGCTTTGGCAACAGGAAGGTATTCATCCCAGTAGTTTAGAAAAAGATTCATGCTGGAAGGCAGATCCGGATGCAGCTGATCCATATTATATACCATTCCGTTTTCCAACACCGCCAGCTGTTCCTGCCCATCGAGCAGGTATGTTATGAGCTTCATATAACAAACACTTTTTTAATACGCAAAGGTAGAGATTCTGTCTGCAGAGAAGCACGCAATTATATTACATTTGCTTCACTATGATTCAATCGCTCAACGACTTTAAAAAACCATTCTTTATTGGTGTCGCGGGACAAGGCATGAG
>JBKDJT010000120.1:0-4501 GCA_046345435.1 Bacteroidota bacterium | reverse complement strand
AATCAGATTGTATTTCAAAATATGAACACAGGTTCATCAGAAAATCAAATACACTGTATTTCCCAGTAACATAACGTAATGTATGACCTGCTCTTTTTTTATTCCAGTAAACTTCCAGAGCCTCTTCAAGTAATCGTATACGTCTTAGCTCATCGCGACTCAGGTACTTGCTTTCAATAATTTCATAAGGAGCTTCTTTATGAAAGAGATATTCATGTTGATTGCTTTTATCCCTAACCGGAGTGCCCTTCAAAAATTTAAGAAATCCAAGCTGTAATTCCGGTGCGAATAAACGAAATACTTCTTCGAAACTATACTTTATGTCTTCAAAATAATCGAGTGGCAATCCTACAATTAGATCCAAATGAAGCTCAACTTTATCCTGTACCTGCTGAATGATGCTTTTTGTTTTTTCAAAGTTTTGCTTTCGGCTAACTTCCAGATTGGCTTTCTGATTCACGGTTTGTATGCCAATTTCAAAACGAAACAGTCCTTTCGGCACTTTCTCATTAATAAAATGAATAATATCAGGATGAAGAATATCTGCTGTGATTTCAAACTGAAAGACATTGCCCGGCCGGTGATGATCAAGAATGAATTGAAATACCTCCAGTGTGAAATCGCGCTTCATATTGAAGGTGCGATCCAGAAACTTTATCACCCGTCCATTCTGCATCAGATAAAGCAAGTTTTCCTTGATGTTTGACATTGGCAGGTAGCGAACTTTGTTATCCAGGCTTGCAAGGCAGAATTCACATTTATACGGACAACCTCTGCTGGTTTCGATATAGCTTATTTTGTTTTTTATTTCAGCAGGATCATCATATATGTATGGATTGATTTCTGCAAAGTTACTGACGTCGTACTGCGCGGCATGTTCTCGATATTGAATCACGCCATTATCTTTATAAACCAGGTTCCGCACCTCTTTCACATCCGGATAGTGCATCAGAAATTCGTGAAATGGAATTTCTCCCTCACCTGTGATGATGTAGTCGATAGCCGGGTTATCAATAATTTCCTGCCATTCGTAACTTACCTCTGGACCGCCAAGCAGTATTTTTATTTTCGGGTTTTCAGCTTTTATGGCCTTTGCTACTTTTAGTGTTTGTGTAATATTCCAGATATAACAACTAAAAGCTACGACTTCAAAATCTTTACAGGCTGCTACGATTTCTTCTACTTTTTGTCTGATGGTAAATTCCTTCCATTCCAGTCCTTCACGGTTACGATTGAGGCTATACAACAGCCTCACCGCAAGGTTCATGTGAATATACTTGGCATTGAGCGTGGTAAGAAGGATGCGCATAAAGGAACGATTGCAAAAGTAACAAAGGAGAATAATAGCAGTGCAGGAATCTTTAATAAAGAGCAATCCGCTAATTTCCTGTCAGGAGTAAGATGAATACACGCCAAAGTCATACTGTGATCAGTTATTTTTGTGTAAGATGGAAAGCAAGCAGCTCACACCACAGCAGGCATTACAGAAGCTTAAACACTACTGTGCCTATCAGGAAAGATGTCACAGCGAAGTGAAAGAGAAGCTATACAATTATGGTTTGCATACGACAGATGTTGAACAAATTATTTCAACACTGATTGAAGAAAATTATCTGGATGAGGAACGGTTTGCCATTCATTTTGCCGGTGGGAAATTCAGAATGAAAAAATGGGGCAGAGTAAAAATTCGATATGAGTTAAAACAAAGAAGAGTAAGCGATTACTGTATTAAAAAAGCAATACAGTCGATTGATGAAGATCAGTATGAAGCAGCAATTGACAAGCTTGTTGAGGAGAAACTGAAAGACGCAAAAAAATACAAACAACCCTATTTAAAAATGCGATTTATCCTTTCTGCATTAAATCAAAAAGGCTATGAACCGGATCTTGTAAGGCCTGTTGTAAACAAACATCTGAGTTCAAAATAAGTGATGGAGTGACCTTGCTTTCTTACATTTACATTCTATATGCCTTACCGTCATCTCTTTTTTGATCTTGACCACACGCTCTGGGATTTTGAAGCGAATGCGCTCGAAGCTTTGAAAGATGTATATCATCAGAAACAACTTGTTAATCAGGGAGTCAACAGCTTCGATCTTTTTTATACAAGATATTTACATCACAATGCGATTCTGTGGGATCGTTATCACAAAGGGTTTATCAGTTCAGAGGATCTCAAATGGAAACGGATGTGGCGCACGTTGCTTGAGTTTAATATTGGCAGCGAACCACTAGCCAAAGAAATCGGTTATGAATTTCTGGAAGTATTACCTACAAAGAAGCAACTCTTCCCACATACTCATGAGATACTGACTTATTTAAAAGAAAAACAATACCGTCTTCATCTCATTACCAATGGGTTTGAAAAAACGCAGCATCAGAAATTAAAACACAGCGGACTTTCCGTTTATTTTGAAGAAGTGGTAACGAGTGAGAAAAGCATGTTTGTGAAACCGCAGAAGGAAATATTTGACTTCGCTTTACAGCTAACCGGTGCTCAGTTAAAGGAAAGTATCATGATTGGTGACAATCCGGATGCTGACATACAAGGGGCAGTCAATGCCGGGATGGACAGTATTTATGTGAATCATATTGGAAAACAAGAAATACCTTCCGGCGCAACACATGCAATACAACACTTGAAAGAACTGGAAACGATATTCTAAAAATTTATCAGAATTATTGAGGTGAACGGATACCTGTTGTTTTTCCCCTTGTGAGGGAAATGTCAACCGGTTGATTTGTTTTCCATTTGCCACGTGTAAAATCAGGAATATCCATACTGCGACCTCTTTTGGCTACTGAATTTTCGGATAAAGGTGCGATTGCGCTCCACAGTGCGGCATCATATACATCCTGATCCAATGGTAGACCATTGCGAAGACTGTCAATTAAACGCCAGTCCATAATGAAATCCATACCTCCGTGTCCTCCGATTTTTTTTGCAATTTCTCCTACATGTTTTACCAACGGCGTCTGGTATTTCCGATAAAGTTCATCCATTTCGTTTTTGTTGATCCAGCTGTGACCAAATGCAATTCGTTCTGGAGAAGGCCATTTGCTTACAACACCTTTTGTTCCGCTTACAAGGTGAATGCGGGAATAAGGACGCGGTGAGCTAACATCATGTTGCAGCATGATGGTTTTCCCTTTATGCGTCCGGATAATGGTGGTATTCATATTCCCGCGATAGGATTTATTGACATACGGAGAAAAGAAATTGTCCTGTTCAGCTTTGGCTCTTGCAATTTCCTGCATCATAAAATCGTTCGTGCTGATAGAAACAAGATAATCCATCTGATCTCCTCTATTGATATTCATGCTTTGTGCAACCGGTCCGAGTCCGTGCGTTGGATATAAGTTTCCATTTCTTGTTGCATTTTCTTTTAGTCGCCACATCTCTGCATAGCCACCTTCACTATCTTTCATAAAATTCAATTCACGCAAATCGTGAATATAAGCGCCTTCTGCATGAACTGTTTCGCCAAGCATACCTGCACGAATAAGACTTAAAGTAAGTTGTTCGAAAAAATCATAGCAGCAGTTTTCCAGCATCATGCAATGCATGCCGGTGCTTTCTGATGTTTCAACTAGCTGCCAGCATTCATCAATTGTTACTGCTGCCGGTACTTCTGTTGCAGCATGTTTTCCGTTTTTCATTGCGTAAACGGCCATCGGTGTATGCAAATGCCAGGGTGTACAGATATAGATCAGATCGATATCATTACGTTCACACATTTTCTTCCATGCATCCTTGTTTCCAAAATAAAGGGTGGGTTTTGGCAAACCAGCTTTCGTAATAATAGTTGCTGTTTTTTGTACCCTGTCTTCATACAGATCGCACAAAGCAATTATCTCTACGTTTTCGATGTAGGTCATTCTTTCTGCTGCGTCTGGCCCCCGCATACCAAGACCAATAATGCCTATGCGTACTTTATCGAGCTTACCAGCAGCATATCCCGACATGTTGCGTGAAATAATTCTTGGCACATGTTTCCCTTCCGAATGCGACTGGTATATTCCGGCAGCTAGTGCACTGCTCCCTAGCGTGATATTGCGTAAAAAATTTCTTCTGTTGGTTGACATATAGTTACAGTTTATAATTGGAGGAGATCGGTTATTTGTTTTTTGTTTCTCTGATGAATTCATTCAGCAAATGCACCTGGTTAGCTGCCCGAACAAGATTTTGATCAGGATATTTGGCTCCGTAATATCGGTCATTAAGTAAATAATCAGTCAGAAATCGCAGCGCTTGCATATAGATGATAAAAGCGCCAGCATCATAAAAATGTTGTTGTTCCCATTTTGAAAGCAATGTGCCCATTTTTGAAAAATACCCTTCTTTCACAGCTTCTATGTATTCTTTTCGAATGATGATTTTACTAAAATCCTTCTCTTCTTCAGAAACAGGGGATATATAAGTACGTAGCATATCTCCAACATCACTTATGTAAAATCCGGGCATAACGGTGTCGAGATCAATTACACAGATGGCTTGGCC
>JBKDJT010000119.1:0-2628 GCA_046345435.1 Bacteroidota bacterium | reverse complement strand
ATGGAAACAATGTTGTATAAAGACGACAATTATGCAAATCAATGCCAATATTATTAAGGATGGCATTTAATTCAGCATGACATACATACGGATATTTTGTTTCGAGCATATTTCCTTCGCGATGCCAGGGGAACTCATCATCATTACAACCGGCAGGTAGTCCATTATATCCGGCTCCGACAATTTTATTTCTTTTGTTTACGATACAGGCTCCTACCTGCGTTGATGGATCTTTACTTCGTTGTGCTGAAAGCAATGCGATCCCCATAAAATATTCATCCCAGCTGATATAGTCAGATCTTTTGCTCATCTTTCAATAAATAATTTAAGAAGAGGTTTATTGAGGAAGTGGTGCGAAATATTTTGTTTTGATACGATACCATATACGCATTGAATCAGCAACAAAGGAAGTATCTTTTAAAGGTTTTCTGAATGCAAATAATAAGCGTGGATTTTTAGAATCTGATGAGTCGATTCTTACTTGATGCCCTCTTCCTTTATAGAGCTTGTAGAATTTTCGGATGGTATCTATTTGTGGTAAATACTGACCCGCCATTTCAAAACCAATAGATGTACCAACAGTAGTGACAGGAGGATTGTTATTGGTTGTATCAGGTGCTGCCGGTTGTTCAATTACTGTAGGCGTAACTACGCTTTGTTCAGTCGTATCTTTATTCATCATCTTTTCATTTTGATTTTCCTGATTTGGAATCAATAAGTAAATTATCCAGATGATGATTGCTATAATTACAGCAAATCCAATATATATAATCCTTTTTTTCTGATGATCTGTTGTATTCGGAACAGAATTCCGAGACTCTCTTTTGTAAGAAGTGTCTGATTCGTGTGTTTCAATAAGGCGTTTTGTCTGATCGGTAAGGAACTGCTCCGGTTCGGCCGTTCCTTGATGAAAGCTAAATTTACCCTCCGAAGATTTCATGACAACACCAATGCCCGGGATATCGAAAGGTTTGCCAATATTAAGAAGTTGTATGCCATTATAGATAAATGAATCGAGGTCACTTTGTGCAAGCGCCTTCATCTTTCCGGTTCGCTCTTTCAAAAAAATAAGGAGGCTTTCTTCTACCTGTGTGGTTTTATCATGGTTAAACTGAATCAGATTTTTATGTTCAGTGGTTTCATTGCCGGTTTGCTCTATTAATGTATTACTCATCTCAAATACACCGATGCCGGGTATATTCAGGCGTTTGTGCTCGCTCAGATAAGCATATAGAAGGTCTTGTACTTTCAAGGTTTTTTTTCAAACTTAAGGAAAATGATGATGCAACAGCTGATTTATCCGTCCTTTCTCTGCCTAATTTTGCACATATAATTTATGACAAAGGAAGAAACAGCTTTTATACAATGGTGGGAGACCAATCGATTAAAAGAAAAACGTTGGTTGAGAAAGTTGACCGTAGGGTTACCTTTAGGTTTTGTCTTCGGTTTACCAATTCTGCTTAGTGTGATTTTCAGAGGTTGGTACAAAAGGATGCCATACATCTCCGGAGGGCAGCTTACCCTTATTTTAATGGCCTGTCTTGCAATAGCCGTGTTCTATGCGATCATACGTGTACGGGTTCAATGGGAACAAAATGAACAACGTTATGAGGAACTTCTTAAAAAGAAAGAAAGTGCTGACAATACATTCTTATAGGATGCGCTAAATTTTAGCTAATTGCTTATATCGCAGCTTTTTTGTAAGAAAGAAATTTATTCTTCCTTGTGTATTTCGCTGGTAAAATGGAATTCGATATCCGGATTGTTTTGACGCTCTGTATTCAAAAACCATTCGCTCTGTGCAAGATAAACCACATGACCATCTTTATCTGCAGCGATATTGTTGGTTTTAAATCTGGTAAAATCATCCAACTTCTTTGCGTCATTACTCGTAATCCAACAGGCTTTGTAATAAGGAAGTGATCTGAATTCGGCGCTCGCTCCGTATTCCTGCAATAAACGATACTGAATCACTTCAAACTGCAGTTCACCTACACAGCCGATAATTTTTTTAGTTCCGCCAAACTGAGTAAACAACTGCGCTACTCCTTCATCTGTAAGCTGAAGCAATCCTTTCTCAAGCTGTTTGGTTTTCATCGGATCTTTGTTTACCACTTCTTTGAACAGCTCCGGTGAGAATGAAGGGATGCCTGTAAAATAAAAATCTTCTCCTTCAGTAAGTGTATCGCCGATTTTAAAATTGCCTGTATCAAATAATCCCACAACATCTCCGGGATAAGCTTCTTCTATCACATCTTTCTGACGTGCCAGAAAAGAGTAGGGGTTGCTGAAACGAAGGTCTTTATCCAATCGTACATGGTGGTAATATTTGTTACGTTCAAATTTGCCCGAACACACTCGCAGAAACGCAATGCGATCCCGGTGCTTGGGATCAAGGTTGGCATGTATTTTAAAAATGAATCCACTGAATTTGTCTTCGTTTACATCCAGTTTTCTTTTGGTTGTTTCCCTGCTTTGCGGTAGCGGGGAGACCTGCACAAAAGTTTCAAGCAGTTCTTTTACCCCGAAATTATTGACTGCACTTCCGAAGAAGACTGGTGCAACCTTTCCTTCCAGGTATTCATTTCTGTTCAATGTGCCATATACACCATCAACCAGTTCCACATC
>JBKDJT010000118.1:0-6635 GCA_046345435.1 Bacteroidota bacterium | reverse complement strand
CTTTTAGATGATCCGTATGAGAATGCACGCCTCCGTCACTGACAAGTCCAATCAGGTGTAAAGATTTGTTTTCCCGAATTGCATAATCGATGCTTTCCAAAAGGGCAGCGTTGCTGAAAAAAGATTTTTCTCTGATGGCAACATGAATACGTTGAAGCTCCTGGTACACAATGCGACCGGCTCCCAGATTGAGATGCCCCACTTCGCTGTTTCCCATTTGTCCTTCCGGCAATCCCACTGCTTCACCACAGGTTACAAGTGTTGTATGCGGATATTGTTGATAGAGGCTCTTTACAAAAGGAGCATTGGCTTGTTGTATCGCGTCAGCACCGGCAACTTGTCCGAGTCCCCATCCATCCATGATGATCAGGATTACTTTTTTCGCACTCATTTTAATGATCGTTTAAAGGTCTTTTATAACTGATTGTTTGCTCCGCGAAATTACTTGATTTACTCAGTAAGGAGCAACCGAAATTTTCTGAACAGTCTTCGATTCTTCTAAATCTTCGCCTCCTATATTTCCTTTAGATTTGCAGGATGAGTCCTTTATTTCAGGAAAAATTATCGGAGCTGGTGCAATCCGCCTTGAAAGAAGACATTGGCGATGGAGATCATACAACAATCAGTACGATAAGCCCGGATGTTAGAGGTAAAGCAGTCTTGAAAATAAAAGACTCGGGTGTTCTTGCCGGAATGGAAGTGGCTGAATTTATTTTTCAATCGATGCAGCCCGATTGTCAATTTCACGCAAAGATGAAAGATGGAGATCAGATGGAGCCAGGACAAATTGCTTTTGAAGTAGAAGGGTTTGCGTCGGTAATACTACAGTGTGAAAGGCTTGTACTAAATACCATGCAGCGAATGAGTGGTATTGCTACACTTGCAAGCAGCTATGTAGAAAAACTGAAAGGGTACAAAACGAAAATTCTCGATACAAGAAAAACAACTCCTAATTTCCGGCTTTTGGAAAAAGAGGCAGTTCGCATAGGAGGAGGCGGTAATCACCGGTTTGGTCTTTACGACATGATTTTGATTAAAGACAATCACATAGATTATTGCGGTGGAATAGAAGAGGCGCTCGATCGCGCACATCGTTACGTAAAAGAAATAAAACCCGGATTGAAAATCGAAGTTGAAGCAAGGTCGCTTACCGATGTTGAAAAAGTATTGCATACAGGAAAAGCAGATCGGATTTTGCTGGATAATTTTTCAATTTCCGATTTGCATAAGGCCGTTAAGCTGATTGGCGGGAAAATTGAAACGGAAGCAAGCGGGGGCATCAATCTCGAAAATATTCAGGAAATTGCAGCAACGGGGGTAGACTTTGTAAGTTCAGGAGCGCTTATTCATCAGGCAAGAAGTCTGGATTTGAGTTTGAAAGCGGTAATAATATTGTAAACAGGAAAGTAATGAGTAAAAAGCAGTCAGACAAAAAAGGCGGAATTGTTTATAGTACAGATCCTACGTTTAGTTTTGAGGATGAGGGCGTAAATGATGTTCAGACGATTGATAAAAAAGATCAACCCCTTATTATCAAGATTGACAGAAAGCAAAGAGCCGGAAAAGCTGTAACACTGATTGAGGGTTTTATCGGAAAAGAAGAGGATCTCGAAGCACTGGGGAAGGATCTTAAAACCCATTGCGGAACCGGAGGAAGTGTGAAAGACGGAATTATTTTAATTCAGGGAGATCAAATTGAGAAACTTTGTACTTACTTGCAGAAAAAAGGTTTTTTAAAAGCCCGTAAAGGCAGGTGATATTGATTTAACAGAATTGTTTTATTTATCTTGTATGAATATGTATTTACTGGGAATTTATACCGCCAAAATCATGTTATTTTATTTTTTTCTAATGTTTGCTTTTGGCGGATTCGTTTGGAGTACATATTTATATTTTCAAGCATCAGGTTCATCCACACGCCGCCGGAAAAAGCAAAGAGCATTGCTATGGATGATATTTTTCGGCGTTGTGCTCGTCTTAATGGGGATAATTGCCCTGATCCGCCAAACCGAACTTGGTCGCTGGTTTGACCAATTTTTATTTTAATCATTTTCGGATTTTCGGGATTTCCTTTAACTTTAGGGAGCTATGTCGTCAATTCTTACCTGTGGCGTTAAAGTAATCGTAGAATCTTTCTACCAGCCCGAATACAGCAATCCGTTGTCGGGAGAATACATGTTTGCATATCGTATTACTATTGAAAACCATAATTCTTACTCTGTTCGTTTACTCAAAAGACACTGGCACATTTTTGACAGTACAGGTGGGTATAAAGCAGTAGAAGGCGATGGTGTAATTGGAGTGCAGCCCGTTATTTTGCCCGGCGAATATTACCAGTATATGAGTGGTTGTAATCTCCAATCTGAAATGGGTCAGATGGAAGGACATTATATTTTTGAAAATCTCAACAATCTTCAACAGTTTAAAGCGGCTATTCCTCGTTTCAGCCTGATTGCACCCTTCAAGCACAACTAATTATTTATCATCCGCTTGCTACTATTTCCGTACCTTGAGAGCCTTGATAAAATCAAGAGATTTTAATAACAAGCCTTATTATGCCAAAAGTTACGTTTAATAACAAGAGAGCTCAGTTCTTTCATTCTCTTAAAGCTGAAGTAGATCATTATTTCAAGTTGAACGGCATTTCATCTAAAGGAAATATCCATCTTTATTTGAAAGCCATGATTTTATTGCCTTCAGCTCTATTCATATACCTTGCTGTTGTATTTACGGAGATGCCGGTAGCCCTTACTCTTTTCCTGTGCGGCTTGCTTGGTTTTCTTTTTGCCAGTATCGGTTTTAATGTGATGCATGATGCCTGTCATGGTAGTTTCAGCAAGAAAAAATGGGTAAACGAATTATTTGGTTATTCACTCAACTTATTGGGAGGAAATGCATTTATATGGAAATTCAAACACAACATCATTCACCATACTTACACCAATGTGGATGGTGTTGATGATGATATCGCAAAAAGTCCGTTGATGCGTCAGTGCTTCTCTCAGAACTGGGTGCCTGCTCACCGTTATCAGCATTTTTATGTGATACTGGTATACGCAATTTCTTCTTTTGCTTGGGTAGCTATGATGGATTTCAACAAATATTTCAAGCAGAAAGTATATGCGACTCCTCTTCAAAAAATGGATATTAAAGAACATGTGATCTTCTGGATCAGCAAACTTTTTTATGTAACAGTATATGTCGCTATTCCAATTTATTATGTGGGATTAGGCAACTGGGCAATCGGTTTTTCCGTGATGCATGTTTGCATGGGATTTACATTGGCAATCGTGTTTCAACTGGCACATGTGGTTGAACAAACAGAATTTGAATTTGCAGGTACCAATGATCTTGAAATAGAAAATGAATGGGCTGTTCATCAGATCAAAACAACAGCTAATTTTTCACCCAACAGCGCTTTGATTTCCTGGTTTGTAGGCGGACTGAATTATCAGATTGAACATCATCTTTTTCCCAGAATCAGTCATGTTCATTACCCGGCAATCAGTAAAATCGTTGAGCAGAAGTGTAAAGAGTTTGACCTGCCCTATCACTCCAACGAAACGATGTGGAAGGCTGTTTCTTCACATTTCAGAATGATGAAATTACTGGGACAACATCCTGATTATTCACCGGGGCTTGTAGCCTGATTCTTTTATGATTGTAGATGCCGATATTTTAAGAAGTTCAACCGGGTTCTTTTTCTCTTCATGTTTTTTCACGTATGCTTTCACGATTTGTAATCCGAGAAAAGCGCCGATATTTCCTGGAGATGTTTCAGGCATCCCTTGTGTAAACGGACCGTCATTCACATAAGGCATAATCAGAGAAGGATCACGTTCGTAAAACAATTGCTGCTGCAGAAAATAATTATAAATCTCTCTCTCATTTTCACGACACCACTCAAGTTGTTTTTTTGTATACCCTGTTAGTACGGTATCGTGTTTGGAAGGAAGTACTGATTCAAGAAGATACAGTCGTTTTCCTTTTTCAACAAACTGTTCACCCAGTGGTAATCGAACACTGCTGTCGGGATAAATGTCATCTATAACAAGCTTCATTACATCAACTGTAATGAATTGTGAGGAAAATTTTCGACTTCTGTAAGCTGGTACAAAGTTGGTAATAAAAAAAGGTTCCTGGTAAAGCGGATAATCAGCTCCCAGATAAAACTGAAGTCCGATAGCCATAAAATTGGGTCCCATGAAATTGGGGCTTGGTTCACCACTGCTAAGAGGGGGAAGAGCATCTATCGGTCCAATGGTAGTGTAGATCTTAGGAATCTGGTAGTTGGGATAGTAGTATTTCAGGTACCGGAAGGCAGTTTCCAGTTCTTTCTTCAGAGGATCGCTATTTCGGAATTTTTCTTTCGTACTCTTATAAATTTCTTGGTTTAAATGAAGAAATCTCTTCATTTCAATCATGATTTTTTGGTTCGTATCTGAAAGCGGACCAAATCCCAGCACATTCGATATGAATACAGGAGCAAATTCTGGGTATTTTCTAATTAAATTTTCTATTCCGGGTTTGGGGTTCATGCTGTCGATCTGAAAAAAACTTTCTTCAAACCTGATAATTTCCGGATTTGCTTTGATGTTTGAAATATCCGGGAGCTCTTTCTCCCCGTCGCAGGAAAAAAGTAATGATAAAAATAAAAAACAGGTCATCAGACGCATATGCATTAAAAACGCTGAGAGATTTTGTTTAGTATCTGATTTTTTCTTCATAACCTGTATCGCTGATTTCTTTCTGTGGATGAAAAACAGGAAATTCGCAGTATGAAGCTTTTCCTGGCTCAGCAAAATTACCTGATTGGTGATTTTGAAACGAATACAAAAAAAATTATCGAGGCAATCGAAACGGCAAAAGCTGCCGGTGGCGATCTGATACTTTTCAGTGAGCTTTCTGTTTGTGGCTACCCGCCACGGGATTTTTTGGAGTTTCACGACTTTATAACCAGATGCGATGCCGCAATTGATCGTATTCGTTTGCATGCAGATACAATCGCTGTAGTTGTTGGCGCGCCGGTAAGAAATAAACGAATAGAAGGGAAGGATCTTCATAATGCCGCCTATTTTTTGTATGAAAAAGAAATAAAATTCGTCATACACAAAACATGTCTTCCCACCTATGATGTGTTTGATGAGGATCGCTATTTCGAGCCGGCTTATGAATGGAACCTGGTTGATTTTAAAGGAAAAAAAATTGCAGTTACTATCTGTGAGGATATATGGAATCTCGGAGACAATCCGTTGTACCGTACTTGTCCGATGGATGAATTAATGTTTCAGCAACCGGATTTAATTTTGAATATGTCGGCTTCTCCTTTCGATTATACACATGTAGAAGACCGCAAAGCAATTATCCGCCGTAATGTAGAAAAATACCGCATCCCATTACTTTATTGCAACTGTGTTGGCAGCCAGACTGAAATTGTATTTGATGGCGGTTCACTGGTTTTTGATGCGAAGGCGAATCTCATCAAACAGCTTCCTCTCTTTGAAGAATCTTTGGAGGCTGTTGAGTGGCGAGAAGACGGATCATTTACAGAACCTGTACAAACACATTCCTTTCTTCTGCCGGAGGAAGAGTTAAGTCCGATTACTTTACAACCCTCTTTATGTATAGCAGAGATTCGAGATGCATTGGTGTCGGGTATCGGAGATTATTTTCGGAAGATGGGTTTTACAAAAGCGATTCTTGGAAGCAGTGGGGGGATTGACAGTGCAGTTACGTTGGCACTTGCCTGTGAAGCACTGGGTAAGGAAAATGTGCGTGCGATCTTGTTGCCATCTCCATATTCTACATCACATAGTATAGAAGATGCTGAGCAGCTAAGCCGAAATCTTGACAATCCTTACGACATTGTTCCGATCAAAGAAGTGTACTCGTCTTTTCTTGGTACATTGAAGCCAATTTTTGGGGAACTTCCATTTAGTTTAGCAGAAGAAAACCTCCAGAGCCGCACAAGAGGTAACTTACTAATGGCTATTGCCAATAAATTCGGATATATCTTATTGAACACATCCAACAAAAGTGAACTGGCAACAGGTTACGGAACACTTTATGGAGATATGGCAGGCGGACTGGGTGTGCTTGGAGATTGTTACAAGCTACAAGTTTATGAGCTTGCGCGATATATCAATCGCGATAAAGAAATAATTCCTGAAAATATCATCACCAAGCCACCAAGTGCGGAATTACGTCCCGGACAAAAAGATTCGGATTCCCTTCCCGATTATGCAATCTTAGACCCAATCCTGTATCAGTATATTGAAAGAAGGCAGGGCCCCAATGAGATCAAAGCGATGGGCTTTGATGCTGCATTAGTGGATCGCGTATTGCGACTTGTAAATATGAATGAATACAAACGCAATCAGTTTTGTCCGATTATCCGGATTAGTCCGAAGGCTTTTGGTGTCGGCAGAAGAATGCCCATTGTAGGGAAATATCTGAGTTGATCTTTTCTCCGTTCTCTTCTTGAGCAACACTTATTGTCTGCGCTTTCTCTTTATTATCTTTGCGCAAACCTCAATTATGTTACAGGTATCTGTTTTAAGGGAGAAAAAAGAATGGATGAAAGAACGTTTGGCTGTAAAACATTTCGCTGCATTATCTATTGTGGATGATGTTGT
>JBKDJT010000117.1:0-4424 GCA_046345435.1 Bacteroidota bacterium | reverse complement strand
ACTGAGTGGTGCGTATAAAGACGCTTCGGATAAATTTCAACTCCGAAAATCATCTGCTTCAAACACCAACCGTTCTTCATTGGCTCAATTATTATTGCTTCATCAGTACAAGCTGAACGACAATAATTCTTTACAAACCGGAATTCAATTCATTGACCGAGAAGTAAAGTCGAACAATCGAGGAAACCACCGCATTTCTACAGCCGGCGCCTTCATTCTTTTACACAAACAAATTGGAGACAACCTGCATATAAATCCCTCTGTACGTACCGACTGGAATGAACGTTCCGGATGGGAATTAATTCCACAGTTGAATCTTTCTTATAAACTGAAGCAAATCCAGTTAAGAGGAAGCGTAGGCAAAACCACACGAGAACCTGATTTTACAGAACGTTTTAATAATTACCAACCCTTATTGGTTTCTGCGGGTAACCGAATTGGAAATCCATTTCTTGAAGCGGAAACATCACTGAGCTATGAAGGCGGCATCGACTACTTTGGAATAAAAGGATTGAAGATTTCAGCAGGATGGTTTCAGCGTTTTCATTCCGGCCTGATCGATTACATTTTAACCGGTTACAACGACATGCCCAGACAAGTGAATCTGGTACCCGGTGCTTCATATTCATTAGCTAAAAACATCTCAAGGGTGAATACGCGTGGCGCAGAACTTGATTTATTATACCAGAAGAAAATTTCTGAAAACCAAACTTTGGTTTTACAAATCGGAGCAGTCCGCATGAAAAGTCTTTCAAGCGACACCGTTCCTTCTTTGTATGTTTCCAACCATGCTTCATTTTTACTGAATTTTTCTTTGCTCTATCAGTACCGAAATTTCTCCATCAGCACCAATGGACTCTACAAGGAAAGATTACCGCAAACAAGGACAGGCTTTGTTGCAATTTCACCTTCTTATTATATAATGAATCTTCGTATTGAATATAGTTTTTCCGACAAACAGGTTTCTGCTTTTGCACAAGCCGATAATTTGCTGAACCGCCGTTACGCTGATATACTCGGCACCGTTATGCCTTCAAGGTGGTTGATGGGCGGTATAAAAATCAGTTTATAATCAGTTAATTTTACTGAACTTGCACCTTTCAAAAATTACATATGAACGATCTCTTGCTTGCGCTTTCCATTCAAAAAGAAAACCCCGGTGTTTCAACAGGTAGTAAATGGCTTAAAAGCACCGGCGAAACCATCCACTCCGATTCACCGGTAGACGGTAATAATATCGCCTCTGTAATACAGGCAGACAAAGCAACTTATGAAACAGTAATAGATACAGCACAAAAAGCTTTTGCAGAATGGCGTTTGTGGCCCGCACCAAAACGCGGAGAGATTGTACGCCAAATCGGCGAAGCACTTCGTGCAAAAAAAGAACATCTGGGAAAACTGGTTTCCTTTGAAATGGGGAAAAGCTTACAGGAAGGATACGGAGAAGTACAGGAGATGATTGACATATGTGATTTTGCTGTGGGTCTGAGCAGACAGTTGCACGGATTGACAATGCACAGTGAAAGACCACTGCACCGCATGTATGAACAATGGCATCCACTGGGTATAGTAGGAATAATTTCTGCCTTTAATTTTCCGGTGGCAGTGTGGAGTTGGAACAGCATGCTCGCATGGGTATGCGGAGATGTTTGTGTATGGAAACCAAGTGAAAAAACACCTTTGTGCGGCATTGCCTGTCAGCATATTGTTGCCGAAGTATTTGCTAAAAACAATGTACCCGAAGGTGTAAGCTGTTTAATTACCGGTGGCCGTGATGTAGGAGAATGGATGAGCAACGACCATCGCATACCACTTGTTTCCGCAACTGGCAGCACAAGAATGGGTAAAGAAGTTGCTGCTGTAGTTGGAAAAAGACTAGGAAGAACATTACTTGAACTTGGAGGAAACAATGCAATCATCATTACTCCCGATGCCGATTTAAATATTGCCATCAGAGGAGCTCTGTTTGGAGCAGTTGGTACTGCCGGACAACGTTGCACCACTACCAGGAGATTGATCATTCATGAAAGTATATATGAAACAGTAAAAGAGAAACTGGCTGCGGCCTATTCCCAACTAAGCATAGGCAATCCGTTGAATGAAAGTAATCATGTGGGGCCGCTGATCGACAAAGATGCTGTACATGCCTATCTGAAAGCGATCGAATCATGCAAAGAAGCAGGAGGCAATTTCATTGTAGAAGGAGGAGTGTTGGAGGGAGCCGGTTATGAAAGCGGTTGTTATGTAAAACCTTGCATTGCTGAAGCGAAGCCAAATGATCAGATCGTTCAGCATGAAACATTTGCACCAATTTTATATCTGCTTAAATACAGCACCATTCAAGAAGCCATTGACATACAAAACGGTGTACCCCAGGGTCTATCCTCTTCTATCATGACCCTTAACCTCAGAGAAGCAGAACTCTTTCTCTCTGCAGCCGGAAGTGATTGAGGCATTGCGAATGTAAACATTGGCACAAGTGGTGCAGAAATAGGTGGAGCTTTCGGAGGAGAAAAAGAAACAGGTGGTGGCAGAGAAAGTGGAAGTGATGCCTGGAAAAACTACATGCGTCGTCAAACGAATACCATCAACTACTCAGCAGTTCTGCCACTGGCTCAGGGAATTAAATTTGACATATAATATTGCAATAGTCTTAACGAAATTTTAAATCATATAGTTTGATCGTTTTAATCAATCCAAACGATCTTTAAAAAATAATAATCAGTAACATGAATAAGCTTTTCAAACTATCATTTTTTACTTTTTTATTCTCAGGCATTCAACTCCTATCCTTTGCACAGTCAAGCGGAAAAAACGGATCTAATGAAGATGCATTGAAAGGATGGCATCTCAAAGACCTCAGAAATGATAAACTCTATGGGATCAGTCTCGATCAGGCTTATGTTTTTCTAAAAGAAAAGAAGCTTAAAAGTAAAACAGTAATTGTTGCTGTTATTGACAGCGGAATTGACACCCTGCATGAAGATCTTAAACCCGTTCTATGGAAAAATCCGAAGGAAATACCCGGCAACGGTAAAGACGATGACAAAAACGGATATGTTGATGACGTGTACGGATGGAATTTTATTGGAGGCAAAGACGGGTTGAATGTAAATGAAGATTCTTATGAAGCTGCACGCGTATACCACAGATTAAAATCTAAATACGAAGAAATTCAAAGCCCGGAAAAACTTTCCGAAGCTGAAAAAAAAGAGTTTACTCAATACGAACGCGCAAAAAACAATCTGCAATCCTCTGCTGCTGAAGCACAAATGACGCTAATGCTCATTGGTGGCATGTACGGCAATGCATTACAGGCCGATTCATTATTAAAAATAAATTTTCAGAAAGAATATACAGGTAATGCATTATCTGAATATAAGCCTGCAAACAGTAAGGTGAAGGAAGCAAAATCAACAATGATGAATTTGTTTCGCGCATTTGATATGATGGGTGTTACCAATACAAGCTTAATGACAGATTTTACAAGCGAGTACAATGGACTGAAGCGCAAATCAGAAGCATTCAGCACACCGCCTGTGTCTTATCGCGAAAACATCGTGAAAGACAATTACAGCAGCTTTGAAGATAAATATTACGGCAATAAGGATATTATGGCCGGAACACCAACACACGGTACGCATGTATCTGGTATCATCGGAGCAGCAAGAAACAATGGACTAGGGATGGATGGCGTTGCAGACAATGTTAGAATTATGACACTCAGAGCTGTTCCGGACGGTGATGAGCACGATAAAGACATTGCGCTGGCAATTCGTTATGCAGTTGATAACGGCGCTAAGATCATTAATATGAGTTTTGGTAAAAGCTTCTCTCCTCAAAAATATTGGGTTGATGATGCTGTAAGATATGCACAAAGCAAAGGTGTATTACTGATACATGCCGCAGGAAACGACGGCAAAGACCTTGACTTACCGGAGAATTACAATTTCCCAAATCCGATATTTGATGATAATGGCATTCAGGCTTCAAATTTTATCACAGTTGGTGCAAGCGGCGACCCTTCTATCAAAGATATTGCAGCAGATTTTTCTAACTATGGCACAACAAGAGTAGATGTTTTTTCACCAGGCATGAAAATATATTCTACTATACCCGGTGGCAATACATATAGTTTTCTGCAGGGAACAAGTATGGCTTCACCTGTTGTTGCAGGACTAAGCGCACTATTACTATCCTATTACCCCAATCTCTCGGCAGAGCAAATTAAAGAGTGTATCGAAAAAACAGTAATGGTTCCTGAAGTTGAAACAACAATACCAGGCTCTGAAGACAAGGGTGAATTCAAAATCCTGAGTAAAACCGGTGGGATCATTAACGCATATCAGGCGGTAAAATATGCATCCGGATTAAAAGGCAACAGAACACCGGCGCAAATGCTGAAGTGATTTTTGTTGGCGGTT
>JBKDJT010000116.1:0-2826 GCA_046345435.1 Bacteroidota bacterium | reverse complement strand
ATGATGATATGCTTTCCAAACATATTCTCTTACTCCTGTGGGAAGACATAGATTTTCACAAAAATACGATCAACGTACCATCATTGGGTTTGCGCCTGGTATCGGAACCGTCCATGAAATGGCTCGACCGCATGTTCAAATACCTTCGGCCCAGGAATAGGGACAGGGTTTTTGGCAAAGCAGGAATGGGGGAAGTGAATATGGCTGTAAAACGCTTTACACGGGCAATGGGTTTGGAAGGGTGGGACCAGACGATGCTGCGTTCCGAATGCAGATTGCTTTTCTCCAAGGCAGCTAGCAATCCACAACAGCAATGAGAAATCAGTAGGTGTCCTAAGCTACATTATGTTAAGTAAGCCACATTGTGTACTTGTTAAGCATAGACGCTGAATAGAATCTTCCAGCAAACCGGCAAAATGCCCCACAATCATAACAGTCAAATCTTCGATCAAAGAAAATGCCTCCTGCCGCGACTTATGACGGTTATATTTATCCAGCAGGGCAAGGGTTGATATGAATTCAATCCTCCCAAATAATGCTTAGGATTGTCTTGTAACGTTTAGAAGGGATGCAGTACTCGTAAAAATCCGTGTCCTCATCATTGTATTGGTTCAGGTTAAACCATGTTGATTTTTTGATGGTTTGTACCTTGTCCTCCAATTTGTAAATAAACTCGTAACCTCCTTGAATGTATTCGCCTGCAACTGAATCTGATGGAGGAGCCAACCGAGTGTAATCTTGTAACCAAACTTTCAATCCATCCGATTTCTTCCAGTATTTTACTTTTCCATTTTCAATAAACACAAGGCAGATAGGATGTAGATCAAATTGTAAGTATCGAAAAATTGCTGCCGTGAGGCTGGTCTTAAACCTTTCTGAAAGTTGCTTTATCAGTAATGGTGTGAATTTCTTCTTCCCAGCTTCTTTCAGGAATAATTTTTCGGGCATTAAAAGTTCACTTGCAAATTCGTTTGCCTCCAGTTCTTGATTACCGTTCTTGAGGGCTTTTTCCATTCCTGCGATAATGTTGAAGTTTGTAAAACTATCATCGGGAAGACGCATGTTTTTATGCATTATCAAGTGACCAACTTCATGCGCTATAACAAACCGTTTTCTTTCCTGAAATTGAATTTGTGAATTTACCTTTATTATAGCCTTACTGTTTCCGAAAATTATTTTACCATCACAATTTGTTAAAGCTTCTTCAATAAGGGTGGCATTCAATCCAGCCACAAATAAATCCATCGGCATATTTGTGATTTCATCAAGGCCACAGTCATCTAAAACATTTTGAGCATGTATGTGTCCGTTAGTTGCCCTCATTGTCTTTCGAGATTTCTAATTGCTCCAATAATTCAACAAGATTTTTATCTTTAATGATTTCGATAATATTTTCTTTTGAAAGCTTGTCAAGGTTTCTGTATAAAGCAAGCGATGGGTTTGTTTGAATAAGTTGTTTAAGAATGGCAACTGGCTTCTCAATATTTTGAAGTATTGCTTCTTCGAATTTACTCACCAATGTCAAAAGATATTCGTCATGCTTCTTATTGGCCAGCGCTTTTGCCATGAATATTATTTGCTTTTTCTTTTTATCATATTCAGCCAAATTATTAACAATTGTTTTTAGCGATTCTTTTATACTTGCTTTATCAGCTTCTAAATAAAAGTCAAACAATGCTTTCTCAATCTTGTCATTGGCGTCTTTACTCATATAATTTTCCTAGCTTGTTTCTGAATTTTGGGTCTTCTCCGTTCTAGTCGTTTGATCGACTTGTAAATTAAACTGATGTCTAAGTTTAAATCTGTAGCTATTTCAGACGGTTTCGTAATTCCGTCCATCCAGCATTTAAACACATCAATCTCGATAGCATCAGCACCTTCTTGGTTTAGTAAATCGCATAGTGTATTCTTTTCTGACTCAAGGTTATCTGGGTTCTCATCTGCCTGAAGATTTGGTAATTGATCTGTATGGTTCAGCTTTTTGATGGTAAAGAAGTTGTCTATGTCACTTCTAAGGCAACCGAAAAGAAACTCCCGAAAAGTACACTGTGCTTTGCCCCAATCTCTTTTTCCTTCTGCTACCTTTAAAATCAAATCACCTACAAAGTCAATAGGTTCCCTACCGTTGAAATCCTTTAATTCAACGGAATTGAAACGATAAATAGCGTATGCATTCATAGCATCTATGATTTCGTCCATGTCAACAGACCGCATTGCTTGAGATACATCCATCAGCCAACCTATAACAATATGCTAAAGTTGAAAAAAAATTTGCCATCTGTGGCAAATAAAGTTCAACAGTTAGCATATTTAATCAAAGGGCTTCCATTTTCTATTGGAAAGCCCAATAACTCTGGCGATCTGCAAACCTCCTGCACCTTTCCAGCTAACTAATTGGGGGTAAAAAGCTTTAAATTTTATTGAAAATGTCACAAGGAAAGGACAAAAATCAGGAGCAAGGGCAGGCAGCGCATGTCCTTCAATTAACAATTGATGGTAAACAGTACAGCTGGGATAGGCAGTACATTACAGGTTCAGAAATCCGGAAGCTGGGTAATATCCCTAAAGAAGATCCAATTTTCCTCTCCATCAAGAAACCATGGGAGGATGAAGAAATACTGGATGATACTAAAGTGAATCTCGCACGACCGGAAATTGAGCATTTCTACTCTAAGAAGGATGATGTGAAGATTATTCTTGTTGTAAACGGTAAACCAAAACCCTGGACTGAAAAGGGTATCACCTTTGAGCAGGTTGTGTTTTCGGCCTTTGGAAAATATGATCCTAATCCGAACATCTGTTACACAGTAACATACGACAGAGGCC
>JBKDJT010000115.1:0-3222 GCA_046345435.1 Bacteroidota bacterium | reverse complement strand
TGGATACATTAAAATTTTCACGCAGAGCTTCTTCGCTTAAAACAGTAGGTGGAAGCTGAAGATGATCTCCGGACACAACAATTCTATCTGCTAGATGAAAAATACTCCAGGCCATTGGTTCCAGGCACTGGCCGGCTTCATCCAGAAACAAAGTGTCAAAATTCATATTGTTGATTCCTGCATCTCTCAGGGCAACCGGTGTTCCTGCAATGACCTGTGCATCCGCATACATCTTTTCATACAGATAATCCTGTTGTTGCTTAATCTGTTTTCTGATGGCTTTAACTTCCGCAAACAGTAGTTGCCGTTGTTCTCTTTCCTCTTTCCCGAATTGTCTTTTATATTTTAAAGCCATGCGGCGAAATTCTTCTGCACGCTTTTTTAATTCTTTGATTTCTTTAAATTCCCTGCTTTGCTGCATTCGACCTTCAGGAGTAAAGGGTTCAATCTTCGCATGTGCTTTGCCGTTATTTCCAACTCTTAAGAGTTTTACTTTGTGAACAACAAGCTGTAATGCGAGGTGGTCGGTTGCTGCATTTGAGGGAGCAGAAATAATTACTTTTTTATCTTCTTTTATCAACTGAAGAATTGCTTCTGTAAGCGTTGTTGTTTTTCCTGTTCCGGGTGGCCCGTGTACAATGAGAATAGAATCATTGCTCAGGATAGACTTCACTGCGTTTTTTTGGCTTTCATTCAGCGTTTTATCAGTAAATGAAATTGCATAGTTGCTTTCATTTATAGCTGCTGCTTTTTGAATTGTTTCAGCTTTTTCAGTTGGATGTATTTTGTTGAAAAGACGATATACAGCAGCATTATTTTCCAGAGATTTCAATCTGTTGATGAGTAAACTTGTTGTGCGTGTATCCGGACTTAATTTTATAGCGACCTCGCCGTCTTCTAGCCAATCGGGTAAATCGGAGGAAAACAACCTGACTTCGCCTGTGTTTGTGCTTAGAGAAAGAAGGATGCCTTTAACCGGCTCCTCGTTACTGCTGATTAATTCAATAGCTGCATTGTCTTTAAACAAATGAGATTCCGGAGGATAAGGCAGACGGAAGGAAAATTCGGGGTAGTCGGCCCATCCAAAACCTTTCCCTGTTATGCGTATCGGGTGCAATGCCACACCTTCAGCTTTTAATTTCTTTAATGAGGTTTGTCCGTCTGCATGAAATCGGCGGATTTGTTCCTTTTCTTCCCATTCCAGGCAACGGATCAGTTTATGAATATGCGGATGCATGCGGCAATTTAATGAATACCGCAAAGTTTCATCAGGAATATGGATAAATGTAATTTTTAGGATGGAATGTTCTCTAAAATGATGAATTTTGTTTTTCAATGCATGATATGAGCAGTGATGATGTTTCAAAAATCAGGATCGAGTATTCTCTTCATTCGCTGGATGAAAAGGATGTTTTGTCTGATCCTTTCAGTCAGTTTGATAGTTGGTGGAAAGAGGTGTTGTCTGCTTCTGTCGAGGAGCCGAATGCCATGACGCTTGCAACAGCAGATAAAGAAGGAAGGGTAGATGCACGCACGGTATTGATGAAAGGGTATAACGGAGAAGGCTTTGTGTTTTTTACAAATTATGAAAGTTTAAAGGGGCGGCATCTTCAGGAAAATGTAAATTGTTGTCTTTTGTTTTTTTGGAAAGAGTTGGAACGTCAAGTACGTATAACCGGTATTGCAGAGAAAGTGAGTGATGAAGAGAGCAGCGATTATTTCTTATCCCGTCCGGCAGGCAGTAGAATAGGAGCCTGGGCCTCTCCGCAAAGTAAGGTTGTTGAAAGCAAGGAGTGGCTTGAAAAGAACTATGCACAATACGAAAATCGTTTTGAGAAAGAAGAAATAGTTCGTCCACTTCATTGGGGCGGGTATCGTGTAAAGCCATCAAAAATAGAATTCTGGCAAGGTAGACCAAGTCGTATGCACGATCGCATACTTTATACACTTCAGGATGATCGACGTTGGAAAATTCAACGACTTGCTCCTTAATTAGATCGTTATATATTAAATGAATCAACAATCTTTTTTATCTGTCAACAATCTATTCGGTAAGATAGGGGAGAACAATGCTATTAACGATATTTCTTTTGTTTTGAACGAAGGTGAGAAGCTCGCTATTGCGGGAGAAACAGGTTCCGGTAAAACGACATTGTTGAAAATGTTGTCGGGTTTTCTTCAGCCGGAAAAAGGTGAGATTCTATTTAAGGGGGAAAAAGTAAAAGGGCCTAATGAACAGTTAATTGCCGGGCACCCGAAAATTGCCTATCTCTCTCAGTATTTCGAATTGCGCAACAATTACTATGTCAGAGATTTTCTGGAAATGGCAGAAATTGTTTCAAAAGAAAAAGCGCAACTGATTTATGAAATATGCCGTATTGCACAGTTGCTTAATCGTAGAACTAATGCGTTATCCGGTGGAGAGCGTCAGCGTATTGCCCTTGCTAGATTATTGATTACATCGCCTTATTTATTGTTACTGGATGAGCCTTTTTCTCATCTCGATTTTTCACATAAAGAAATCATAAGACAAGTACTGAGAGATATCGAAAAGGAATTCGGTACATCATTCATACTTGTATCACATGATGTATCGGATCTGCTCTCATGGGCAGATCGTTTATTGATCATGAAAGCAGGGAGCATCATTACAGAAAATAAACCGACTGTTTTATTTGATCTGCCGCTGGATTCTTATTGTGCAGGGCTGACGGGGCCGTTTTCAATCATAAGCAGTGAGTTAGCAAAAAGATTAGATCCATCACTGGAAGTAAATCCTTTTTGCTCCTATTGTCTGAGGCCTGCTCAGATTCAGATAACCAATGATACTTCTTTTCCCAAGGCGGAAGTGTCAGAGACGATCTTTTTCGGTAATTATTATATGATAAGTCTGTTATGTAATGATGAAGTGATTCAAATGATTCATCTGACAAATGAATTTCAAACCGACCTAAAGATTCATATCAGGGTTAGGAAAGGGATGAGTCTTAAAGCATTTTCTATGTGATCTTGGCGATTAGTTAAGTTCTTACAACCGTTTGTTTCTTCAAAAAAAATTCTTGATTTTGCCTCAGTTCAAAAGATTTATATAAATTGAACTGCTGTAAACAATTGATTCATGATCGATGCTTCCTCTAATTGGCGGAGATTAAGTTGCCGCTTCATTTTTTTATTTTTTATCAACACGTATTCCGGCACTGTTTTTTCTCAAAACCTTCTTAC
>JBKDJT010000114.1:0-2732 GCA_046345435.1 Bacteroidota bacterium | reverse complement strand
CCCAAAACCATTGTCGGCACTTCGTGCCTGGCATTTTTATTATTCGGATTTCGCACAAGCAAGCTTTTGAGATTACCTCGCTTCGCTCGGTGATCACTGAATGGGGGCTTCAAAGAAAATCAAACCTAACGAGTAGGTTTTTATTTGATCTGAACCATTCAGGCAAGCCTGATGGCTCTGCTCAAATAAAAACCCCCGCTGGCGCGGGGTTTGATTTTCTTTGGCGGAGACGGCGAGATTCGAACTCGCGATACAGTTTCCCGTATACACACTTTCCAGGCGTGCTCCTTCAACCACTCGGACACGTCTCCGTTTAAAGGGCAGCAAAAATACATATTCCTTATCAGCCCCCGAATAATTTTAATGCATTCTCTGTTGTTATGGACGCTGCTTCCTCCACCGTCATTTCCCAGCAACTTGCAAGCATCTCCACAATCTCTTTCAGATATGCCGGCTCGTTACGCTTCCCCCTATATGGGACCGGACTCAAATACGGGGCATCCGTTTCCAAAACAACCTGCTTTTTATCAACAAGCTTGATCGTTTCCGATAACCCTGATTTCTTATAAGTGAGTACCCCGCCAATGCCAATAAAAAATTCTAGTTCTCCAATCCTTTTTGCATCATCTGCACTGCCTCCAAAACAGTGAAACACACCTTTTAATCTTCCGTCCTGCTTTTCTCCGACTATTTGTATGCAATCTTCAAGTGAATCGCGACTGTGGATGATAACAGGCAACTGCAATTCTTTCGCCCATTCAATTTGCAACGCAAAAGCTTGTTTCTGGGCTTCAACATGTGTTTTGTCCCAGTAATAATCCAACCCAACCTCCCCAATGCCGGCATATTTTCTTTCTCCCAGCAACTGCTCAATCCACTTCAATTCATTTTCCCAATTACCATCCACCGAACAGGGATGCAATCCCATCATGGAAAAACAACTACCCGGAAAATCCTTCTCCATCTGCAACATCGGCTCTACCGATCCGCGGTCGATATTGGGTAAATAGAACCGCTCTACACCATGGGCTTTCGCCCTGGCAATCATCTCTGTCCGGTCTTGGTCAAATTCCGGAAGATATAAATGTGTATGGGTGTCGATTAACTGCATGTAAGACAAAGGTAGGGTGAAGGCAACCGTACCATTATGAAACTAACCTAAGAAATTTAAATAACATCAGTCTTGTAACAAATCATCCTTGCCATACGTCATATTGCACATTAATAAATCAGGATTACCATGAAAAAAGCAATCATTTTAATAACGCTGTTCATCTGTTCACAACAATTATTTGCACAAGAGCCTCAGACTGTCAAAATGGAGCAATTTATGGCTCAAAAAGCTGATGGTTTTAATAAAGCTTATGACAACAAGGATTTAAAAACATACCATTTACTTCTTTCCGAATATCTGTCATATTATAATAAGGCATCCAATGAGGAAAAAAAGATATATGACTATACGCTTCAGGGTATTTATTATAATTTATGTTGTGTTTACTCTCTATTAAATAATAAGCCTTCAGCAATATTGTATCTTAAAAAAGCGATTGATGCGGGGTATAATGATTATCGACATGTGCAAACAGATCCCGACCTGGATAATATTCGAAAAGAGAATGCATTTATTGATCTTAGCAATCGGCTAAAGCTCACCGGTGATTATCTTTCAATTTTAAAAAGGGCAGAAAAATACAATCTTTCAGATAACAGACCATTGCCGAAGTTTACCTATCAGCCTAAAGATAATTCGAACTTAATTGAATTGCGGGAAGGATTTAACCTCGATAGTATTGCAGGTCAGGGAAATGATGTATTAAAAATATTAAATCTGATGTTCTGGGTGCATAAATTAGTACCCCATGATGGCATGAATGGTAATCCAGAAGTTAAAAATGCACTTAGTATGCTGGAGGTTTGTAAAAAAGAACGTCGTGGGTTAAACTGCAGGGGAATGGCTCTCGTTCTCAATGAATGTTATCTGGCAATGGGTATCAAATCTCGTATTGTAACATGCCTTCCCAAGGATAGTCTTAAAATTGATCAGGATTGTCATGTGATTAATGCTGTTTACTCAGAAACATTAAAAAAATGGCTTTGGATAGACCCAACTTTCAATGCCTATGTAATGAATGACAAAGGGCAGTTATTGGGTATTGAAGAGGTACGTGAACGTCTGATTTCAGGCAAGCCCCTCATTTTGAACCCGGATGCGAATTGGAATAATCAAAACACGCAAACAAAAGAAGAATATCTGGAAAATTATATGGCCAAAAACCTCTACATACTAGAATGTCCTGTATCTAGCGAGTACAATATGGAAACCACAACAAATGGAAAGACCTTTCAATATATCAGGCTACTTCCTCTTGAATACTATGAACAATCACCCGCTAAGGTGGAAGAGAAATTTAAAGAAACGAATACAACATGGTTTACCTATAAAACAAATAACCCGGCTGTCTTCTGGGAGCATTAACCATCCGGCACGAGTAAATATGACTTTCAAATCTTGATCGTTCCTTGCCGCAATATTTTTTACAGCTTCATTCACAGCGGCGTAATTTTTTTTACTCCCGTTTAAACCTTATAGCTTTCGTCAGGTCTTTATATGCGTTCAACAAGCTTATTAACTTAAAACAATAAAACAATGAAGAAAGCATCCATTCTCACAAAGATTGCCTTGCCGGTATTTTTTGCCGGTGCCTTATTTTTCACAGCCTGTAACAAAG
>JBKDJT010000113.1:0-3998 GCA_046345435.1 Bacteroidota bacterium | reverse complement strand
ACTGTAGATTGGACTACGCAACTTAAGTCTTTGCTCAATGAAATAAGGACGCATATCGAAAATACCTTCTACTACTTTCGCAATCTGTCCGTCAGTCAACCCTACTTTCGATGTGCCATACGTATTAACGTTGATGGAAGTTGGCTTTGCTACACCAATTGCATATGAAACCTGCACAAGTACTTCATCACAAAGTCCGGCAGCTACGAGGTTCTTCGCAATATGGCGTGTTGCATAAGCTGCAGAACGGTCAACTTTGGAAGGATCTTTGCCGCTGAAAGCTCCGCCTCCGTGTGCACCTGTCCCGCCATACGTATCAACAATAATCTGTCTACCGGTTAGCCCTGTATCACCATGCGGCCCGCCAATTACACATTTTCCGGTTGGGTTGATATGATATTTGATCTGATCATTGAAAAGCTTAGCGTATTGTTTGTATTTATTCTTAATACGTGGAATAAGAATTGTTTTCACGTCTTTTTCAATACGTGCCAGCATTTTTGCCTCTGAGTCAAAATCATCGTGCTGTGTTGAAATCACAATCGCATCGATACGAGTAGGCCTGTTGTTGTCATCATATTCAAGCGTTACCTGGCTTTTTGCATCCGGACGCAGATAAGGCATTTTTGAATTTTTCTCTCTGCGAATAGCAGCGAGCTCGATAAGTAAATTATGAGCAAGATCCAGTGCCAATGGCATATAATGTTCTGTTTCATTGGTGGCATAACCAAACATCATACCCTGATCACCTGCACCCTGCTCTTCTTTCTTCTTGCGGTCAACACCCTGGTTGATATCAGCACTCTGCTCGTGAATGGCCGACAAAACCCCACAAGATCTTGCTTCAAACATATACTCACTTTTTGTATAACCGATCTTTTCGATTACACCGCGAGCAATCTCCTGCACATCGAGATAAGCTTTTGATTTTACTTCTCCGGCTAGTACAACTTGTCCGGTTGTAACAAGTGTTTCACAAGCTACTTTCGATTGAGAATCGAAAGCAAGAAAATTGTCAATCAATGCATCCGAGATCTGATCGGCAACTTTATCGGGATGCCCTTCGGAAACACTTTCGGAAGTAAATAAATAAGGCATAAAGGTTGATTTTTAAAAATTAATGCGGCAAAGATAAGCGCTCTGCGAATTCAATGTCTATTGCTTTGAATAATAGATTCTTACAAACATGGGATATTGCGGATGGGTGCCCCCTCCCAGCTGCACACGACCGTAAGCAATCGGATTGATGCTTGTTGCGCTGCTTCTTCCTCCTGCAAAATCCGCAAAATAAGGCGCTGCCAGTTTGAAATCCCTCCTTACTGCTTTTCCGTTTACAATATGCTGAACATAGCGGGTGATATTCATCCTGTATTCAGCAGCAGTATTGTTATTGTTATCCCTGTAAAAAGTTGCTGCCCCCCCCGTATAAGTAGTTTGCAGATTAAATAGTGTCACACTTCTTACGAAATCAAAAGAGGATTGCTGAAAGTATAAAATGCTGTCGAATGGGATCGGTGCATTTCTTGCATCTGTATCCAGGGTAAATAAATGAAGTGCTGGCTGTAGAAAAGCATTTTCCACCTGAAGCGGTCCCTGATAAATTTGACGTGCCACTAATTCGGCTCTGTGAATGATGTAATTCTTCCCTGCAAGCGCATCCAGTCCGGGTACACGCACAGTTGTTGATGTGCCGGGTGCCGTTTGGATATAAGCCAATGAAGCAGGAAGTCCCGAAGCGATTACTGGTTCTGCAGCACTGCCAGTGTAAGTACGATGTATTTTATTTGCATTGGCAGACCTGATCACCTCGGGAACAAAAAAGAATTCGGTTCGGGTGGTATCAAATTTATTGTCAGGTTTTTGAACGCGGTAGTACAACTGCAGTGCTGTATTGCCGTTTGCCAGAGAGAAATAATGGAGTGCGTTGCCCGAACTTAAAGAATCTGGTATGATTGCAAAACCTCTTAGGAACAATTTAAAAATCGAGTCATTTTGAAAAGCCCCACTTATATTATCCTGATCAAGCAAAGAACGACCAAGCTGATTATTTAAGCGTATTCGAAGCTGGTTTACGACACTGTCAGTTTTATATTTTAACCGAACACCTTTTCTCAGATCTGTCGCTTTGAATGATGCGGAGCCAAGCAGATCGGCATTTGAAAAAGAAGGCGACTCTGAAACAAGATATCTTTTAGCAGGCTTAAATTCAGGATCGTTCACTTTGTAAACATTAACCGATGAAAGTGCAGATGTATCTCCGTAAGTGCCCGTAAAAGACAAAGTCAAAACCAGCGAATCCAGAAATAAACTGTCTTTGGGTGCTGGAAGTTTAAATGGATAAGATGGAGGTAAAAACTGAAGGAAAGCTGCTGCTGTCGTTTTACCAAACAAAGGATCATCGGCAAAACCTATGAGGTGCTGTTCTCTCTTGTCAATAATAGAAGTATCGGGATCAATATAAGAGATTGTGCTTACCGGAAGGAGCATCGTGTCGGTCGACAGGTTATCAGAACCAGGTAACAGATCTCCTCCCAACTCTGTTTGATCAAATCTTGTGCATGCGAAAAAAACAGATAAGCAGGTTAAAAATATTGAACCCTTTATTAAAACAAAACGGAAATGTTTTATCGGAGAGATAACCATGAATACGATTATTTTGAAGAGAGGTCGTTAAACAGCTGCAGATAATCACTGATATCACCATCGGCACGGAAAGGAATTACTTTCTTGCCTTTCACTTTTCCAAATTCATCTGCAAGTTTTTTATCAACTTTCTCTGCGCCAAAAGTTATGGCATCCGCATAAGAAGCTCCGCCTCTAAACATTGCTGCGTTTGTAGTGTCTTTATATGGCTCCAGATCTTTGTCCTTGATATTTGCATGTATCTGAGCAAGCTTAAGAAAACGAGCTCCCAGCTTTTCTTTAAATGTATTTTCTCCGATTGTAAAAACAAGTTTGCTGTTGCTGAACACCGGTTCTTTCTTATATGCTGTATTCAAATACATAGGAATTAATCCGGTCATCCAGCCGCTGCAATGAATGATATCAGGCGGCCACCCAAATTTCTTTACAGTTTCCAACGCTCCCTTACAGAAGAATATAGTACGCAGATCATTGTCGTCAAACCATTTATCATTCTCATCATGAAAAATAAATTTCCGTTTAAACAGATCATCATTTTCCAGAAAATAAACCTGTAGTCTTGCATTTGGAAGTGAGGCAACCTTAATCTGAAGGGGGTAATCATCGTTGTCGATCGACACATTGATACCGCTTAGACGTACCACTTCATGCAAACGATGGCGGCGCTCATTGATAATCCCGAAACGGGGCATGATACACCTTACTTCATACTGAGAATCATTTGCTTTTATCGCCAGCTGGTTCACTATAGAAGAAAAATCTGTCTCTTCCAGATAAGGTGACATTTCACTGGCTATAAATAAAATTCGTTTCTTTGCTGCTGACATGTTGGGGCGTTACGTGAACTTTTCCGGTTGTTTCGGGGGGCAAATGTACTGAATTTTAAGGAATATTCCTTTCCCCCGGCAAGCCCTGAACCAATAGCACATGCAGATTTATCATTTTGGCGAAGATCTCCAGACGCGCCTGAATCTTCTTAAGTCATCCGGAAATAAGATCGGATTTGTGCCTACTATGGGGGCTTTGCATGAGGGACACCTTTCGCTGATTCAACTTGCCAGGGCTTCCTGCACTCATGTAATTGTCAGCATTTTTGTAAACCCTACTCAATTCAATGATCTCACCGATTTTGAAAAATACCCTTCCACGATATCAAATGATATCAGGCTGCTAAACAATGCCGGTTGCGACATACTTTTCTATCCAGATGTACAAGAGATTTATCCGAATGGAATGAAGCTCAGAAATCAATACCCGCTTGGTTACCTCGAAGAAATACTGGAAGGCAAACACAGACCGGGACATTTTCAGGGAGTTTGTCAGGTTGTTGACCGCCTTCTCACAATAGTAAATCC
>JBKDJT010000112.1:0-8713 GCA_046345435.1 Bacteroidota bacterium | reverse complement strand
GCTAAAGGAGATAATAAATCACCTGACAAGAAAATATAGGCCGTCAAAACAGTAAAAAAAAATCATAAAGGATCTCTGAAAAGAGGTCCTTTTTTAATGCAGCATATTTGATAACCTGATACATTCCATTGCTTCTTTCACATCATGCACTCGCAGGATACTTGCCCCTTTTTGAATGGCAATGGTATTTAAAACGGTAGTTCCGTTTAATGCTTCTTCCGGACTGACTCCTAAAGTTTTATAGATCATCGATTTTCTGCTGATCCCCACAAGTAAAGGCTTGTCCAGTATATGAAAAGCATTAAGATTATTTAGCAATTCAAAATTTTGATCTGTATTCTTAGCAAATCCGAAACCCGGATCAATTATAAGGTCGGTGATACCTGCTTTATCACAACTTTCGATTTTCTCTCTGAAATAGTCCAGCAGTTCCACTATGAGATCTTTATAAACGGTTTGTTCAGACATCGTTTTTGGTGTGCCCCTCATATGCATGGCGATATATGGGACTTTTAATTTTGCAACAGTGTCAATCATTGCATCATCGTTATTCCCGGCGCTGATGTCATTCACGATATCCGCACCAGCCAGAACAGCTATTTCGGCAACTTCTGCATAAAAAGTATCAATTGAAATAAAGCATTCACTGAAATGTTTTTTCACCAGTTGAATGGCAGGGATTACTCTTTTCAATTCTTCTTCTTTCCCGATCATTTCTGCTCCCGGCCTTGAGCTTTGCCCGCCAATATCAAGGATACTTGCTCCTTGTTCGATCATTTTACCGGCCTTGGCAATAAGATCGCTTTCAGTTTGGATCCTGCTATCCTCAAAAAAGGAGTCGGGCGTAATATTGAGGATGCCCATCACAATCGGATGTTGGATTGCGAGCAGACGACCTCTGCAATTAAGCGTGTACATTGCTTTCTTTCAGTTATTTTTGACTCGTAAAATTATCCGTAAAAAACGAATTTAAACGAATAAGATTCATGGATACCAGTGCGCAGTACGATCGGGCTGTTTCAGAATGTCGGTCGGTTTTTATCAGTAAAGCAAAAGACTACGGAACGTCCTGGCGCGTTTACCGTATTATCTCCGTAGTTGATCAGATTTATATCAAGGCAAAACGTATTCGTACCATTCAGGAAAAAAAAGAGCAGAAAATAGGAGATAGTATCGCTTCCGAATTCAAAGGTATTCTGAATTATGCTGTCATAGGTTTGATACAGCTTCAGCTCGAAAATGATGAAAGACAAGAACTTTCTATTGAAGAGCTCGAAAATTTATATGATACGCACATTCATGAGACGAAAAATCTGATGATGCAAAAAAATCATGATTATGGTGAAGCTTGGCGGGAAATGCAGCAGGAAACTTTTGCAGACATGATCCTTGCAAGGCTGCAGCGCATCCGCCAGATTCTAAGTAATGACGGAAAGACCATCATGAGTGAAGGGATAGATGCAAATCTGATGGATATTATCAATTACAGTGTTTTTGCGCTAATTCTAATTAGCGAAGGCATACATCATTCTTAAAATATATTCTTATTTCAAATTCAAAATGATGAAGCATATTTTAACTGCAATTCGGTGGATAGTCGGCCTCCTTTTCATTTTTTCCGGAGTGGTTAAAGCCAATGATCCTTTGGGCCTAAGCTACAAGATGCAGGAGTTTTTCGAAGCATGGGGTATGCCGCTCAGCTTCAACTCTTATACACTTGTTTTGTCTGTTTTTATGAATGCTTTTGAGATCGTTGCAGGCATTGCATTACTCATAGGTTGGCGTATGCGTTTGCTAAGCTGGACTTTACTCGGGCTGACTGTATTCTTTACATTCCTCACAGGATATGCTTCCCTTGCTACCAATCCGGATGGAAGTATGAAGTTTCGTTCCTGTGGCTGTTTTGGAGACTGCATCCCGCTTGATCCGTTTCAGTCGTTTATAAAAGACCTTATTTTGTTGGCCTTCATTTTGATTTTACTCATTTTCAGAAATAAGATCAAAGAAACATTCTCAAACAACATCATTAGCGGGTTCATTATTATAATTACTGTTGTTTTCAGTTTTGGTGCTCAGTGGTATACACTCAAATATCTTCCGGTGGTTGATTGCCTTCCATTTAAAAAAGGAAATGATTTGCTTGTTCTTCGTCAAATTCCACCGAATGCAATACCCGATTCCTTTGATATCAAATTTGTTTACAGCAAAGATGGAGTTGATAAGGAGTTTAGTGTGACTTCTCTTCCTGATTCAACCTGGACATTTAAAGACAGAAAGCAGGTGTTGGTGAGAAAGGGAAAAAACAATGAGCCACTTATTAAAGACTTTGTCATTAAAAATGATTCCGGAGCAGATATCACAGAAAATGTACTTGGTACAGAAGGTATCCATTATCTGCTATTTATTCAATCTGCGGATGTGCTTAAAAAGGATGATCAGTGGCGTGAAGGAATTCAACAGATATTGTCGCGTTCCGCTAAAGTGAGTATTCTCACAGCTGTTCCTGAAGAAGTCGGAAATCTTCTGAGAGAAAAACCTTTAAATGGTAAATTAGAAGTGTTTAGCTGTGATGTGACTGCGATCAAAACTGCGGCAAGAGCTATTCCTGTGCTTTACCGAATGAATGGCAGTAAGGTTGAAGAGAAGTGGAGTGGGGCATGTACTTCTTCCTGGAATTAAACTTATTACTTTAAGATTGATAGTTTCTCTGATTAAAATTTTATTCAAAGCCATTCTCGTTTTATTTGGGGTGGTAACTCTGGTATTCTGGATGTTTCAGGGCTTAGGAGATCCTGAAAGGATGCTGATGGGACAAACAACAGACAGTTTAACCCGATCACGTATACGTACGGAACTTCATCTCGACATGCCTGCCTGGAAACAATATTTATTTTATTTGAATGACTTGTCGCCCATAGCCGTACACAGCAAAAAAGAAATAGAAGAGAATGGATTGACAGGAATATTTATCGGGGAAGAAAAAAAGTTGTCTTTTAAGTTGCCCTACTTACGCGTTAGTTACCAGTCAAAAAAAGAAGTCGGATCTATTTTTGCAGAAGCGCTGCCGGGAACAATGATACTTGCATTTTCTGCTATTTTTTTTGCAACCATAATTGGTGTTTTTTTAGGCACTCTTGCTGCCGTGAAAAAAGACAGCTGGCTCGATTTTGGTGCTGTATTCTCTTCAATTCTAGGTATTTCTGCACCTTCTTTTTTTGTTGCACTTCTCTTCGCCTGGGTGTTTGGTTTTTTACTTTCCGATTATACCGGATTGCAAATGACGGGCAGCTGGTTTGAATACAATCCTGAAACAGGAAAGAAGGTTTTAACGCTTCATCATCTTATTCTGCCTGCATTAACACTTGGTATTCGACCGCTTGCCTTTATCACCCAGCTTACACGAATTGCCATGTTAGATGTGTTGCATCAAGATTTGATACGTACGGCCCGCGCAAAAGGTCTCGCTTTTAAAATGATTATTTTAAGACATGCACTTCGTAATGCAACGAATCCGGTACTGACAGCAGTATCAGGCTGGTTGGCAGAACTACTCGCAGGCTCATTCTTTGTTGAATCAATCTTTGGCTGGAAAGGTATTGGGAAAGTAACTGTAGACGCACTTGATAAACTTGATTATCCCATTGTGATGGGCGGGGTATTGATTTCTGCGTGTTTTTTTGTGCTTGTAAGCGGCATCACAGATTTCTTATACAAAAGACTCGATCCTCGAATAAAGGAATAAAAAAAGCGGGTTGCCTTCTTCGAGCAACCCGCCTGCCGCCGGCACCTGCCATGCGGCTTTCTCAGGTGTTTTTCATTACATCCATTTGGCAAGAAAGGTGTTGAATTCATGTCTCAGGTCAGCCATCGTCTTTTCCAGACTCTGAAATTCAGACTTGCGTTTTTCATGTTCGGCACGCAACTCGTTACCCGGTACCGGGTTGGGCTTGCTATATTTATCATGTACGTGTACGATGTGTTCATTCACATAGTGCCTTAATTCATCTAGGTTGTTTTTCTGAATGATGAATTGATTTTGAAAATGTTCAACACCCGCCTGAATAGATTCGCGGTTGTTTTTAAAGGAAACTTCGGCGAGTCGTTCCTGTAATACCGACAAATCATCTCTGTAAAAATCTATGGCTCTCAGCCAGTCGGTGTGTTCATAATTCAGAAGGGTGTTTTTGTTCATGTACATTGTTTGCATATAATTTTTGCTTAATGGTTGAAGCACAAAATTGAAATGTACACGCGATACTTTATATGATTGTAATCAGTGGTTGAACTGATTGTAGAACGTAGCGATCATCGAATAACAACTTCCTTCACTGCGTGATAATTGAACCGTTCATTGACACGGTTTCTGATTTTCTCCTTCTGGAAGAGCAGTTCATTTTTTAAGGCAGCAATAGGTGTGGTGATGATCAGTTGCTGGTTAATGAGTTGAATATTTTCGGTATAAGAGGCGATGGTTTTTCCCATTAACTCTTCCCATACATCCTTGATTTCAAGTGCCTGTACTTTTTCCTTCATTTTACTTTTCAGTAAAAACTGCTGAAGTGCTTCCTGAAGGGATATTTCTGCCATCGGGTAAAGTTACAGGTTTCAAGATTTTATTGAGTTTCGAGATTGTACTTCTGGTAAGGCACTTCAATCCGGTTAAAGATTTCCTGTACTCTTTCCGGATGCGTGTCTGTGAGAAACAATTGCGGGCAAAGTGTTTTGCATACATATTCAAGAAGTTGTTGCATGCGTGCTGCATCGAGCTTTTCAAAAACATCATCCAGCAGCAAAATAGGAGAGAACCCTTTTGAAGATTTAAGAATTTCTGCTTCTGCAAGCTTTAATGCAAAGAGCAGACTTTTTCTCTGGCCCTGTGAGGCCATTGATTTAAAAGGAGTATTTCTGATTGAAAACACAAGATTGTCGCGATGGATCCCTGAAGTTGTTCTTTGTAAAATATAATCTTTTTCCCTGTTGCTTTGCAGCAATTGTTCGAACGAGTGATTAAATAAAGCGCTTTCGTATTGAATACTGATATGCTCTTCTTTCCCTGCAAAATGTTTATAGAGTGTGATTGTTTTTTCGATAAAGAGTGGGAGGAATACTTTTCTTTTTTCAAATAAAATATTACCTGAGGCCATTAGTCTTTCGTCGAGCACATCAAGAAGGGTATCGTTGCGACGGCTACCATCTGCGGTTTGACGGAGATAGCTATTTCGTTGCTGTAAAAACTTGTTATAGCTGATCAGGGCAGAAAGATAATCAGAGTCGAGTTGGCAAAGCAGGGCGTCGATTTGTTTTCTTCGCAGTTCCGAACCGCCGGTGATAAGTTCTATATCGTCGGGAGCAATCATAACTGCCGGGAATTTACCCAGGTGATCAGCCATTTTATCAGGTTGAATGCCATCGCATAAAACTTCTTTTTTGCCTGTCTCGCGTAAAAGCACGGAAACCTGTGTGCTGTTTTCTCCTACCGATAAACTCCCACTGATCCTAAAGCCTGATGTTCCCTGCATACTGTTTACCGCGTCTCCGGTGCTGAAATAGCTGCGTGTAAAACAGAGATAATAGATGGCATCAAGCAGATTTGTTTTTCCGATACCATTTAAGCCGGTGACGGCAATAACCTGTTCCTTGAAGGAAAAGCTATGGGATGCATAATTTTTAAACTGCACCAGGTCCAGGTTTCGGAGCTTCAGCATGGACGCAAGATAACAAAGGTTGCAAGTATTCATGATTTCTGAATAAACGGAGTTATCATAAAATAGGTAAAAGGATTATCAATTGCCTTCGGGAATTTTCATAATGGTTAATTGGATATTTTTCGCTGTGCCCCCCTATCTTTGCAAGGCTTAAAAAACAACCGATTGTGGCGACAAAATTTACCAAAGAAACATACCTGTACTGGTATGAATTGATGCTTTTACTCCGAAAATTCGAAGAAAAAGCAGGACAGTTATACGGGATGCAGAAAATCAGAGGGTTCTGTCATCTTTATATTGGCCAGGAAGCGATAGCAGCCGGAGCAATGACGGCAACCCGTCCGGAAGATAAATTTATCACCGCATATCGCGATCACGGGCTGGCGATTGCCAAAGGGGTGAGTGCAAAGTCTTGTATGGCTGAGCTTTACGGCAAAGCAACAGGTTGTGCTAAAGGCAAGGGAGGAAGTATGCATTTCTTTGGAGTTGATGTTGGATTTTTTGGTGGACATGGTATCGTGGGCGCGCAGATAGGTACGGGAGCAGGGTTGGCATTTGCTGAGAGATACAAAGGAACGGACAATGTTTGTCTTGCATTTTTCGGAGATGGTGCTGCCCGCCAGGGGATGCTTCACGAAACGTTTAACCTGGCAATGCTGTGGAAACTACCGGTAATTTTTATCTGTGAAAATAACAATTACGCGATGGGGACCTCGGTTGAGCGCACTTCAAATGTGAGTGATATTTACAAACTCGCAGATGCGTATGATATGCCGGGCGACAGTGTGGATGGGATGAGTCCGGAAGCAGTACATGAGGGAATTATCAGAGCGGTGAACAGGGCAAGAAAAGGAGAAGGTCCCACTTTACTGGAAATAAAGACCTATCGTTACAAAGGGCATTCGATGAGTGATCCACAGAAGTACCGAACTAAGGAAGAAGTTGAGGAATACAAAGAGCGTGACCCGATAGAGCATTGCCGCAAAGTACTGCTCGAGAATTTTAAGCTGAAGGAAGCTGAAATTGAAGTGATTGATGAACGCGTGAAAGCAGAAGTTGAGGAAAGTGTACGCTTTTCTGAAGAAAGCCCTTGGCCTTCAAACGATGAACTTCTCAAAGATGTTTACATACAGGAAGACTACCCGTTTGTTGTAGATTAATTAATTGATTTTTAAGTATTTGTATAGAATATTTGTATTTTAAATTTAATAAAAATGGCCGATAAAAATAAACAATTTGCTGAGCAGGATCATGATGCCCAGGTGATTTTAAAAGCTCAGGATTTCTGGTCGCGCAACGCAAAAAAGATAACAACCATTGCCTCTCTGGTTATATTGATTGCAGGCGGATGGTATGGGTATACAAAATTTATTAAGGAGCCGCAGGAGAAGAAAGCGGCCGAGGCCATGTCACGTGCCGAGTCTTACTACGGAAAAGATTCGCTCGATCTTGCTCTGAATGGAGATGGCGCAAACGCCGGTTTTCTGAAAATAATTAAGAATTATTCAGGCACAAAAGCTGCGAATCTTGCTCACTATTACGCCGGAAGCATTTATCTGCGTAAAGACGATTTTAATAATGCAGTGAAATACCTGAAAGAATTCAGTACTTCTTCAACTCTTATTCAAAGCATGTCTTGGAAAATGCTGGGAGATGCTTACATGAGTCTTGGTAAAAAAAGCGAGGGTGTGGAGTATTATTTAAAAGCAGGTAAACACAACGAAAAAGATGAATATACTTCTTCTGAGTGTCTGTTTCTCGCAGGATTGGCATATGAGACGATTGGTAAATCAAAAGAAGCCGGAGAAGTTTATCTTACAATTAAAGAGAAATACCCTAAGTCTGAAAAAGGAGCACAGGTTGATAAATACCTTGCGAGAGTGGGTATCATTAAAAATGACTAATTTATTGAATCAATGGCAACTGTAAACAGCCAGCTGTTTCAAAATTCTGCAGGCATCGAAACCAAAAGCGATGCCTGTATTGTTTTAGTGAAAACAATCTGGAATGCTTCTTTTACCGATGAACTTGAAAGAGGTTGCAGAAAGGTGCTGGAAGAAAATGGCGTTAGCCAAATAAAAACCTTGCTTGTTCCCGGCGCTGTTGAAATCCCATTTGCAATTAGTCAACATGAGGCCCGTTCAACTTCTTTTCGTGCCCATGCGTACATTGCTTTGGGTTGTATTATTAAAGGAGATACACCGCATTTCGACTATGTATGTCAATCTGTTACGCAGGGGATTACACAATTAAATATTAGCTTACCTGTACCGGTTATTTTCGGGGTGCTTACCGTTAATAACGAAGATCAGGTACATGAGAGGTTAGGTGGTAAACATGGTCACAAAGGAGAAGAAGCTGCTTATACTGCATTGAAAATGATTGATTTATTGAATTCATTTCAATAAAAAATATAGATAATTATTCATGAATGTTCAATTGTTTATACCTTGTTTTGTTGACCAGTTGTACCCGCAGTCGGCCTGGAATATGATTAAAATTCTGGAGAAACTAGGCTGTAAGGTTTCATACAATGAGGCACAGACATGTTGCGGGCAGCCCGCTTTCAATGCCGGTTTTCATGACGACTGTAAGTCGGTGGGTATGAAATTTCTGAATGATTTTAAAGGGGATGATTTAATCGTGACGCCAAGTGCCAGTTGCGCAGGTTTTGTACGTAATTACTACCCTAAGTTATTTGATAACTCTTCTGTGCATAATGAGGTGAAGGGATTGCAGAAAAGGGTGTATGAACTAAGTGAATTTTTGACAGATGTACTAAAAATTGAAGATATCGGTGCACGCCTGGACGGGAAAGCGACCTATCACGATAGCTGTGCAGCCCTAAGAGAATGCGGTATAAAAGATGCGCCCAGAAAGTTATTATCAAAAGTAAAAGGACTTGAAATAGTGGAAATGCAGGATGTGGAAACTTGCTGCGGGTTTGGCGGCACGTTCTCTGTTAAGTTTGAGCCGATTTCCGTGGCAATGGCAGATCAAAAAATAAA
>JBKDJT010000111.1:0-3258 GCA_046345435.1 Bacteroidota bacterium | reverse complement strand
CCCCTATCCTGTTCAATCCGTACAGCAATGCAGTTACGTGCATGCTTTGTAACAGTTGATTGGATCGAAGTAGTTGTTTTACCTGATCGATTGAAAGGAGAAGGATTTCTATGTCTTCGGCTTCATCCAGTTTCTGCTCTGCTATTTTTTCTCCTCCGGTTGCAAGAAAAATATGCATCAGGTTACTGTTAGTAGAAGGATTTGCACTGGTTTTACAGAGATATTCCATCTTTTCAAAACGATAACCGGTTTCTTCCAACAATTCTCTTGCACAAGCTTCTTCCAGGTTTTGATCAGAAGCATCCACACAACCACCCGGAATTTCAATCACAGTTTCTCCCAGTGCATGTCGGTATTGTCTGATTAAAATAATTTCATTCTCTTTAGTGAATGCAACAGCCGTCACCCAGTCCGGAAATTCATAGACATAATACGGATCAATGATCTTTCCATCAGGTCGTTCACATCTATCGGCTCTTAATGTGAGCCAATTGTCGCGAAACAAATATTTAGACTCTAATTTTTTCCAGTTCATGCTAATGTTATTTTTATCAAAATAAATCGAGCGGTAAAATAAACTCAAATTGATTGGGATTTCTTGTTGGCTGTAACAAATCATTATCGAGCAAACGGCTGTAGCGAAAACCAAATGAAACAGGCACCTGGTTCCAGAAACGAGTATCAAAAAATATTTCTGCACCTGCAGACCTAAGCGGAAACTTTCTTCCTGTACGTAAGCTTTTACCTTGCAGGTAATCATAAAAGAAATTACTTCTGACACGAAGAATATAAATAAGTTGTCCAACTCCGAATTCTGGATAAAACAAAGGCAGATGGTAGTTGGCAGAAAACCTGAAACTTCTCGGGAAATTAATGGGATTGTATCCCCTTGCAAAAGGGATACTGTTGGAGAAACGAGAACCTCGAAGCGTATCTCTTCCCTGCCAGGAAGCAAAAAGCACAAGGTGATGATTGTTACTTAACCCCGGAAGATATAATGATGCATTCATAAACAGCTGACCACCTCTTATACCGTCAAGAGTATGCCGGTGCTGTAAGAAAAAAGTGTGCGCCCATCTCGGATAAATCTGCTGAACCGCTTTTTGCGATTGTTGCACCCAGCTAATCGCTGTGCTGTAGTAACGAAAATCATCATTGGAATAAATCGACTTTGCAAGTCCGGTATACTGAATTTTGTCGTTATGAATATTTGCACGTATGCTCAGGTTCCTGAAATTTCTGCCACCGGTAAAATTAAAAGGCAATACTAAGCCTGCATTCATACCCAGCTGATTCCAGGTGATGAGTGTATCCTGATTCAGGCTAAAACTCCTGTTCCATGTTTGCGACAACTCTGCACGCAATAAAGGATAAAGTCCTCCGTAAATCATGGCAGTGGAAAGCTGATGCGATGACTCATTGCGGTTATAGTTGTAATTCAATTCACCCGAGAAAGTATTTAAGATATTGTCGCTGTAAAAAGTAATGCCGTAATCCGGCTCGTACACTCGCGGACGCCAGCTGTGTATATTAAGCAAATGCAATCCTTGTTGGTATTTCTTTGAATTTGCGGAATATTGCTGAACGCTATCAAGAATATTAGGATATAAAATATTAATGCTGTCTTTTGTAAAGAGTAATTCCAGGCCTCTTGGCATATACGGTTCGGATGCATTAAGTACATTCAAGTTTTTTTCTCTTAACATCAATCCGTCTGGGGTCCAAGTATTAAACAGAAGTGTACCTGTTGAAGTTCTGTAAGTAGGTTGGTAATTTCCGTTGGGGAGATTGGCAACTTTTACAATATTTTTGTCTTCAATACTTAACCTGTATAATATGTCGGAACGATTTTCCGGTGATGTGAAAAAGATGAAATCATCTGTAACATGCAGGTATGAGATTGGGCGGTTTGCAAATGGAAACAAAAGAACCTCGCTGCCGGTTGAACAGTCGGATTGCAGAATCGCCATCTCTCCTTTTAGATTACGAACAGCACTGAACACAATTTTCCCATCAGATGAAAATTTAGGATAGGTGTAAATATATTTATTGGGGTTTGGAAGATTGGTTTGAGTTCTGTCTTCAATATCAATCAAAGTCAAACTGCACTTTAAATCAGATCCCGAATAAACTGCTGCGATTGTTTTCTGATCCGGTGAAAGATCGGGCATAAATAAACGAGACCGGGTAGTAATATTCCTTCTTTTACCCGAAGTGATGTTCAATATTTTAATATTTGAGTACTCTCGCCAACCCCAGCGTATATCAGGCTTAAATGCAGTGTATACAATGTTGCTCCCTCTATGTGAATAATAAGATTCTACATCAATATCTTTTACCTGTTTCTTGTTCCGATTGCCTGAGCTGTCAATGATTACCCAGCGAGGAATTGATCTGTAACTTTCTAAGAGAGCCAACCTGTTTCCATCTGTCATGTATGAAGGGAAGCGATAAAACTGAACATTATTTTTATGAGGATTAGAAATTTCTGAATAGCCTTCCTTCCCTTCGTCCGAATTCGTATTCATTTGATTTTTATAAAATGAAAAAGAAGAATCAACAAAAGATTTGTAAGAAAGTCCAGTATGTCTTTTCACTGCTTTCTGAAAAGGATAAACAAGTCCCTTAAATCCGATTGCATCTTTTGTGATATTTCTCCAGACCGAATCACCAAACTGTTGTCTTCCGTAATGAACAAGCAGGTATCCCAACTCATAATGATTTGGAATATATTTTCTGAAGCTGCCGTTTCGCAGCTGCTGGTAATTATATTTTTTACCGGCCAGCCACAGAGACCTGTATCCGTTGAAAAAAGAAGGCAGTCGACCTCTTCCCTGCGATGTCACTACAGATTCCTGCCATACTGCATCTCCTTCCCAGAACCAGTCGGGAATGGCTGCATTCATACCGAGAGCTGCACCTTGCTGACCAAGAAAAAACGATAGGAAACGAGGTATCCTTGTATTGAATACATCGAATTGATGAATATGTCTTGTTTCGTGAACGGCAAGTACCTGATGCCAGGGAAGAGATGACAATTCATGATTCGCAAAATACGGACGCATGTAATATTCACTTCTTCTCGGTGCAATACCAACATAAGCATTTGACTGTACCGGTAAATTCTGAAGAATTACATGAATCGGTCTCGATCTGAAACCCAAAGGTGCAGGCGGATTTTTAATGAGATGATTTGATATGGATATAATTTCTCTTGCCTCCTTATCTAAACCTTTTGGATAGAGAATATTGACTGTA
>JBKDJT010000110.1:0-3472 GCA_046345435.1 Bacteroidota bacterium | reverse complement strand
TCAATACTTTTTGGGTAGTGAAACGCTTTACTCCGGAAGCATCCCCGTAATTACTGTAATCACTCAAATCTTCGGTATCTGTTGGATTATCCTGGGCATTAACAAAGATCGGAGCCAGTAATGCGATAATTATCAATTTTGGTATCGACATAAATCATGATTATTAAACATCAAATTTAGCTTCTAAGCTCCTTTTAAGCTTATATAATTAATTTTTCTTGTAAAAAAAGAGCAAAAGGCTTGGAAAAGAAGGAATTTTGATGTATATTGTAGATATAGATTATTAAACAGTTCTCTCTTTTAATTCGAATAATTGTCTGTTTTTTAAAATCCGATACCTTTTGATAATCCTCCTAAACATGTAAAAAAGGTGTCTTATGTCAACGAATAATCACTATCAGATCGGAGAAACCGCAAAACAGGTGCTACTTGTTATCCTGTTTTTTGCGGCTATTGCTTTGATCACTTCATTGTTTCTGCCTATGGAATAAATTTTACACGCTGTAAAATTTATTGGCAGTCAATTTATGTCAACCCTAAAAAGGGTTGCAGCATTATTATGCCCGGCTCCCTCAGATGAGGGAGCTTTTTTTAATCCTTACCTTTGTCTTTAATTTTTTATCCCTTTATGGAACTGAATAAGTCTTTCCAACACAAAGAAGCAGAAGAGAGCTGGTATACTCACTGGATGCAGCATCAATACTTTGCAAGCAAACCAGACGAAAGAGAGTCTTTTACAATCGTGATGCCCCCTCCAAATGTTACCGGAGTATTACATATGGGACATTGCCTTAACAATACCATACAGGATATACTTATACGTCGTGCAAGAATGAACGGCAAAAACGCATGCTGGGTTCCGGGCACAGACCACGCTTCCATCGCAACAGAAGCAAAAGTAGTTCAGATGTTACGCGAAAAAGGTATCCAAAAAGGATCTTTAAGGAGAGAAGAATTTCTGAAATACGCATGGGAATGGAAAGAAAAATACGGTGGCATCATCCTTCAGCAATTAAAAAAATTGGGATGTAGTCTCGACTGGGACCGAACTACCTTCACAATGGATCCGGATTATTACCGATCAGTTACTGGTGTGTTTACAGATCTTTATAAGAAAGGCTTTATTTATCGTGGCAAGAGAATGATTAACTGGGATGTTAGCGCAAAAACAGCACTCAGTGATGAAGAGGTGATCAGAAAGGAAACGAAACAGCAACTCTGCTTTCTTCGTTATCAGATTGAAGGTTCGGAAGATTTCATACAGGTAGCAACGGTTCGTCCTGAAACCATTATGGGTGATACAGCAGTTTGTGTTCATCCCAAGGATGAAAGATACCTGCATCTTCATGGTAAAAACGTTATCGTACCCCTTATAAACCGTGTAGTGCCTATCATAACAGACGAATATGTTTTGATGGATTTTGGAACCGGAGCATTAAAGGTTACACCGGCACACGACACCAACGACTATCAGCTTGGCATTAAGCATAACCTTGAAGTAATTGATGTATTGAATGAAGATGGCACACTGAATGAATACGCACAGATTTATGTAGGAGAAGACCGATTTGCGGCTAGAAAAAAAATCATTCAGGAACTTCAGGAAAAAGAATTACTTCTTAAAACTGAAGAGTATATAAGTGAAGTCGGATATAGTGAAAGAACCGATACCGTGGTAGAGCCAAGGCTTAGTTTACAATGGTGGGTGGATATGAAAAAACTGGTTGGCCCAGCACTGGAAGTAGTACAAAAAGAAGATATCCGTTTCTACCCAGGTAAATTCAAGAACCTTTACAGGCACTGGATGGAAAATATCAAAGACTGGTGTATCAGCAGGCAGCTTTGGTGGGGACAGCGCATACCGGCCTGGTATGATGATAAGGGAAATATTTATGTAGCTCCCACACTTGAAGAATTACATACGCAATTTCCAGAAACCGTTAATCTGCAACTAAAACAAGACGAGGATTGCCTCGATACTTGGTTTTCCAGCTGGTTATGGCCCTTTGAAGTTTTCAAAGGATATAGCCAACCCGGAAATAATGAGATATCTTATTACTACCCTACCAATACATTGGTTACAGCACCTGAAATTATTTTTTTCTGGGTTGCGCGCATGGTGATGGCGGGCATGGAGTTCAAACATGAAATCCCTTTCCGTGAAGTATATTTTACCGGAATCGTAAGAGACAAGCAAGGAAGAAAAATGAGTAAGAGCCTCGGCAACTCTCCTGATTTACTTGAGCTGATAGATAAATACGGCGCAGATGCCTGTCGTTTCGGTATCATGATCTCTTCACCTGCCGGAAATGATTTGCTATGGGATGAAAGCAGTAACGAACAGGGAAGAAATTTCTCAAATAAAATTTGGAATGCCCTGAAGTTGCTGCGCATGTGGGAGACGAACGGATTAAGCGAAGAGAAGGATATAGAAAATGAAGATTTTGCTTCTGCTTGGTGTAAAAATCGCCTTTCTGAAGCGAGAATACAAATAGATCAGCTATTTATAGAATACAGATTAAGTGAAGCTCTGAAAACAATTTACTCTCTCATATGGGATGATTATTGCAGCTGGTATCTCGAATGGATAAAGCCGCCGTTTGGGGAAAAAATAAAATCTGAACGTTATAACAAAGCAGTAGCATATGCAGAAGAATTAATGCATCTGCTTCACCCCTTTATGCCTTTTATTACGGAAGAAGTGTACCATCATTTAAGACAAAGATCAGAAGGCGATGATCTCATTATCAGACAAAACAAAAAAGTGGAGCAACCTGATAATCTCATACTGCAAAGAGGAAATCTTTTGAAAGAAGTGATCACAGCAATAAGGGATGCACGCACCCAAAACCAACTCAAGCCAAAAGACGCAATCGTATTGTTCATTGAAAGCAGTGATCATTCTTTGTACAGACCTTTTGAAAGCATACTTAAAAAACAAATCAACGCATCAGATATTCATTATGGTATACCCGAATTAAAAGGCAGTATCACTATCGTGGTTGGCACAGACAAATTCTACCTGCAGGGCAATGTGAGTGCCGATGTAAGTATCCAGAAAGAGGCACTTCTGAAAGACATCGCCTACTATGAAGGCTTTCTGCTTACTGTAGAAAAGAAACTGGGCAATGACAGATTTATTCTTAATGCTAAGCCGGAAGTCATTGACCTTGAAAAGAAGAAAAAAGCTGATGCAGAAGCAAAGTTGAATTCACTGAGGGAAACTTTAAACGCACTTTAACAAGTTTACCGGGTATGCTGAAGAAATTATAAGCGTAATAAAGAATAACTTAGAGTATCATGTAAACCTTAATGTATGAGTATTTCTTCTTCTAAATATGTGATTATCTGTTTTATGCTGACAATATTTGTCGGCAGTGCTGTATCCCAGCAAAAACCTAAGCCCGTTCTCAAGCCACCAGTCTTACAAAGCTTTTGGGGAAACAACAAGAGCGGAAATATACCTCTGGAT
>JBKDJT010000109.1:0-3291 GCA_046345435.1 Bacteroidota bacterium | reverse complement strand
GTCTCCCTCTCTTCAAAAAGCCATAGGCTTGGGTTATGTTGAAACAGGATATACCCCTTATGAAACGGAAATATTTGTTGAGATTCGAAACCAACAAGTAAAAGCGAAAGTGGTAAAAATCCCTTTCTTATAATGAAAGTGATAGGTTAAAACTTGCAGACAACATAAACCTTCTTTATTTTAGCATTATATGGCGGAGATACATATCACCACTTTTATTGCTGCTCCTGCAGATGTCGTATTCGATCTCTATCGTCATATTGGTCTTCACCAGATTTCACTTCAGAAATACAAAGAAGAAGCGATCAGAGGGATCACTACCGGATTGATAAAAAAAGGAGATATGGTTACCTGGCGCGCGAAACACCTGGGTAAGATTCGTTTTCTTACAGTAAAAATCACCGAACTTGATGCGCCTCTATTATTTGAAGATACCATGCTTGAAGGCGACTTTAAAAGTCTCGTGCACCGCCGACACTTCAAACAAATTGATAACGGAACAATTGTTATTGAGGAAATGAATTATGATATGCCATATGGCATTGCCGGAAAGTTGTTTGATCGCTTTTATCTGAAAAATTATATCTGCGGTATTCTGAAAGAAAGAACTGAGGTTATAAAAACCTATGCAGAGGGAAATAAATGGAAAGCCCTTCTTCAGCGATAACAGACATTCGCTTTCGCTTCTTTATTTTTGCAGTCATGTCATTTGTAAAGCCAACGCTCAATACCTGTTTTTCTCCTGCGCTTTTAAATTTGTATGATTTAAAAGATACCGTTGTTGTCATCATAGATGTTTTCAGGGCTACATCAACCATCGCAGCAGCGCTTCATAATGGTGCTAAATATATTGTGCCTGTTGATACAGTGCCAAAAGCTATTGAATTGAGTGAACAACTCAATGGTATTGCAGCAGGCGAACGTGACGGGAAAATTGCAGACGGACTTCAACACGGCAATTCTCCTCTTGAATATCATCCGGATTTTATCAAAGACCGCATTCTGGTATTAACTACAACAAATGGAACACGGCTGTTACACATGGCTCTTGAAAGAGAAGCGGGCACTGTCATTACCGGCTCCTTCCCGAATCTCAATGCCGTGGTTGACTATTTGTTGTCGTGCAAACGCAATGTAATTCTTGGTTGTTCCGGCTGGAAAGACAGATTCAATATAGAAGATACTTTATTTGCCGGAGCTGTTATCGATCAGGTGAAGGAGGAGTTTACCATTCACTGCGACAGTTCGCAAACAGCACTGACGCTTTACGAACAAATGGGAAAGAATCCTTTAGAACACGCTACTAAATTCACACACTACCACCGATTGGTGAACCGCTTCGGATTAATTGAAGACATCCGCTTTTGTCTCACACCGAACGTGGCTCCTGTATTGCCGATTTTTGAAGAAGGAAGGCTTATCAAAAGATGATCGAAAAACCCCACAAGGTACAACTGTTTTTCTGATTAAAAAGACATCTTCAGAATGTGAGTTACTTTTTAAAATTTTAACGTGTTTTCTGCATGAAATGCCTTTAGATTTGCGGGTTAGCCCAAACCTGAAAAGGATATAACAAAGCTGACACCTCTAATTAAATTATGGCATTATCCCCACTCATTAAATTCGCATACAATCACGGAACGGAAGAAGTGATCAGACGTGGCAAGAAAGTCCATGCCATTGGTTTTGCCGAACTGACCGACCACGACCCGCTCATGCATTCCGCAGTATTTCGTGTAAGAGATGATGTATACCATACTTTCTACAGAGTTTATATTCAGAAATACAATGATGATCATTTATTGAATGTTCGCTGTAGCTGCCCATATAACCTTGGCGACATCTGCAGACATGAAGTAGCTGCGCTTTTTCAACTACAGGATCTTATTGATCGCCATGTCATTGGTTTGAAAGATCAACTGTATGATCAACGACATACTGTGGCGAAAATGAAAAGCATAGATCTTAAAACGATTCGTATGCTCACATCGAAAGATTCTTTACATGATGCAGAACAATTTCTACGAACGAACAAAGCTTCAATCATACAAGCCAAAAATGAACAGGTTAAAGCCGAGCTGACACTTAACGGCAAGCAATGGTCTGTTATTCTTCAGAAAAACGAAGAAAGAAATTTTGATACTTCCTGCGGCTGTGCTGAAACAGACTACCCTTTATGTGAGCACAAAACCATCGTGTTTATTCAATTGCTACAGACATATGGCCCCGGTTTTTTCGACAGTATCCGTGATCAGGATAAAGAGAAAGCAAAACTTCTCGGCATTTACGGATATAAACTTGAAGATGCCTGGCAGGATAAATTTGAATTCATCTATAAAGACGGGAAACCATTTCTTCGGGTACTCGATCCGCAGGTAAAACGGATAGAACAAACCGGTGTGCCAAAACGAACATTTCAGGAAAATGCAACTCCTGTTTCTGTTTCAAGAGAAAAAAGCGTAAAACGCCTTGCTGTAGTACTGAATCTTCAACATAATCAGTTTCCCTATTTTGTAGTGGATGCAGTAAAAGGAGAAATGAATGAAGAAACAGGTGTCTTCACCGGTACCCTTGAAAAACTCGATATCACAAAACACATAGAATCGGATGAACTTGCAGTTGATGACCACGCCCTGCTTCCGCTGATCAGAAAACTACAACCATCCGAAGTCAATAAATTTATCAATAGAAACTCACCGTTCGCCTCTATATGGGATCACATTACAGGCAAAGAAGATGAAGTGATTACAGAAGACACCAGACAGCTGATGATCGACTACCTGCTTCCGCGTTTGCAGAAACTCATATCTGAGCCGGGGCTTCATGTATTTATTCTTCCGAAAGGAAAACAGTATGTCACAAAAAATCTCAGGGAGGTACAAACCAATACCACCGGTCTTTATCCTCAGTTTGAACTCAGAAAAAATAAAACCAAATGGGAATGGCGTCTTTTTGTAAAAATGAACGGCGCAATGGTTCCTCTCGATGAAAATGAAATAGATAGCTCGCTGATCATTTGTATCAACGGCGAGATACGCACATGGGCGAAAGCAGAGGATGCTGCGCTTGCTGCTAACTATAAAGAAAATGGTTCCAAACTAATAAGCCAGCAACAACTGGCAGGCTTTATTGAAAAGGAAGCCATCAGCATAGCAAGAAAATATCCTGTACAATTCGACTCGACGCTGATTAGTGAAGTAAAAGAAGGAGAACCCGAAATCAAACTCAGCTTACAGGAACAAGGCGACTACTTGTTACTGCAGCCTCTTTTTTGTTACAAAGGATATACTC
>JBKDJT010000108.1:0-6758 GCA_046345435.1 Bacteroidota bacterium | reverse complement strand
ATACATCTCTATAGCATAATCTGTAGTACCGCCGCCCGGAGCTGATTTATATGAGATCAAACCGGGATAGCGTATACTACGCACATCAAGACCATAACGGTGATGATAGTAGTTACACCAGAATTCACCTGCATATTTGCTTATTCCATATACCGTTGTAGGTTCAATGATTGTATGTTGCGGACAGTTTACTTTCGGTGAAGTTGGACCAAACACAGCAATGGAAGAAGGCCAGTAAACTTTAGTTAAGTTTTCCTCTCTTGCTATATCAAGTACATTGAGCAAGCCTGTCATATTCAAGTTCCAAGCCAGTCCGGGATTTTTTTCACCGGTAGCTGAAAGAATAGCAGCCAGAAGATAAATCTGTGTGATGCCCTGACGAATAACCTGCACATGCAACATCTCTTTGTTCATCACATCCAGACTTACATACGGACCGGTACCTTGTAAAAGCGGATTTTGTTCACGCAAATCAGAAGCAATGACATTGGCTTCCCCATAAATTTTTCTTAGAGCAAGGGTTAACTCAACCCCTATCTGACCGGACGCGCCGATCACAAGAATTTTTTCTTTTTTCATTTAACAAGCAATTGGTATTGCAAATATCCTAATAATAAAATTTATACTACTATTTTATGTATTGATCTATCAAGAATTAATAGAACTCATTTTCTAATTTGTTTTAGTAATTATAAAATACATCCACATCCAATGAAAACATCAAAAAGCGCTTTTGCTTAACCGTCATGTTGCCTGCTCCGATATACGAAGTATTATAAGAAAGTGTCAGCGAACGAGTCCCGATTATCGGGAACATCTCGGCTATAACATGAACGTCATGTTGAGCGGCAGCGAATAAGTCCCGAGCATCGGGAACATCTCGAGATTGGATGTACTATGTAAGCAGTTTCTTAAGATTAATTTCTTCTTTACAATTGGCTTCAGAGTATCAATCATAAGCTTCGAGATACTTCGCTTCCGCTAAGTATGAGGTAAACTTTGTTATATACAGTTACATATTAGGCAATACATCAAATTCATTTCGTAATTCAATCCATTAAGGCAAATTTTAAATAAAACAGCAACATTAATCATAATTAAGTGGCATTAGAAGTTACTAATTAGTATATTTCGTTTTAATTTCATTTATATGAGTGTACATATCAGTGCTGCTGCAGGCTCTATTGCCAACATCGTTTTAATGCCAGGAGATCCTCTGCGCGCGAAATTTATGACTGAGAAATTTCTTAGTAATGCTGTACTTGTGAGCTCCACGCGTAATGCTTTTTATTTTACGGGGGAATACAAAGGCAAAAAAATCACCATTGGTGCAAGCGGGATGGGATGTCCTTCTATTGGCATCTATTCTTTTGAACTTTATACAGAGTACAAGGTTGATACAATCATTCGTATTGGCACTTGCGGAGGCTATTCAACTGAACTCAACCTCTATGACATCGTGAATGTTGAACGCGCAGCCAGTGAATCAACCTTTGCAAAATTTGCATGGGAAATAGAAGAAGAAATAATCCCTCATCAGGGAGATGCATTCAACATCATTAACCAAACAGCCCGCGACAAAGGCATGCATCAGATGAAATCGGTCAACATTCACTCAAGCGATATCTTTTACCGAAAACAAACCGGCACTCCTGCCATTGCTGAAAAATATAACTGTCCGGCTGTTGAAATGGAAGCTTTTGCACTGTTCGCCAATGCAAAGCACCTTGGTAAATCAGCGGCTACGATACTTACTGTTTCAGATATTATACCAACACATGAACAAATCTCAGCAGATCAAAGAGAGAAATCATTGCTCCCTATGATGGAACTGGCACTGGAATCTTCACTGCACCTTTGAAAAGAAAATTAAATTCCAATTTCAAAATGCATTTCAGGAACAATCACTTCCTGAAATCCCTTCTTAGATAATCTTTGCTGAAAAGCTTTCTGCACTTCATACTCACCATGGACCAGAAAAAGCTTTTCCACTTTCGAAGGAACCTGACATGCAAGCCACTGGCTTAAATCTTCGTAATCGCCATGTGCACTCATACTTCTGATCTGACCGATTTCCGCATGCACTTCTTTTTCCACACCAAAGATGCGTATTTCTTTTCTACCCGAAAGTAATTTGCCGCCAAGTGAACGAGGTTCGCAATATCCTGTAAATAATATTGTATTTCTGCTATTTTCAATGGCATTATTGATATGATGCTTCACCCTTCCTGCATCTGCCATGCCACTAGCGCTGATTACTACATATGGACCACTTCTGAAATTTAGCAGTTTAGACTCCTCTACCTTCTTCACAAATTTCAACCCCTTAAATCCAAACGGATCTGAATCAGTTTGTAATACCCGCTGTATTCTTTTGTTGAATAAAGAAGGGAAACGTTTTACGAGGTGAGTTGCTTCGCTGCTTAAGGGACTATCTACAAAATAGTCAAGATCGGGCAACCTACGTTCCAGTTCAAGCTGATTCAAATCGTAAAGCAATTCCTGGGTTCTTCCTACACTGAATGCAGGAATAATTAGTTTTCCTTTTTTCTGTAAACATGCCTTTTCAATCCATTGAAGCAACTGATCGGGAGTTGAGATGGTATTGTCGTGTAAGCTGTTTCCGTAAGTAGATTCCATGATGAGTATATCAGCTTGAGGAAACTCCTTTGGCGAATTCAGAATTACATCTCTGTATCTACCTACATCTCCCGAAAAGGTGATCCGTTTTTCTTTTCCATTTTCTCTTAGCTTAAGATGCACACATGCACTGCCAATGATATGACCCGCATCCGTAAACAACAAATCAAGATCCGGATCAATGCAAAACCAGTTCCCGTAATCGATCTGCTCAAACTGTGTCAAGATTTTCGAAACATCTTCTTTGGTATATAAAGGATGCAGATACGGTAATCCCATCGCCGCCCTCCTTTTATTCTCATATTTCACTTCATCTTCCTGAATCTCTGCACTGTCTTCAAGTAAAATACAGGTTAGTTCTTTTGTTGCAGGTGTACAATAAATTTTCCCACGATAACCCTCTTTGAAAAGACGCGGGATGAGACCACTATGGTCGATATGGGCGTGACTTAAAATCAGGTAATCGACAGTGGCAGGATCAAAGCCCCAATGCCTGTTCATTGCATCAGTATCTTTACCCATACCCTGAAACATGCCGCAATCGAGTAGTATTTTTTTCCCGGAACTGGTGGAAATGAGGTGTTTACTTCCTGTTACGGTACGCGCGGCACCATGAAAAGAAATTTTCATAAGTTAATTATATTATTTTTTAACTGTCATATAGTATAGCCTTAATGATCATTCCTGTTAGAATTGAATATTCGCTATGACAATTCCTTACGGCAAATAATCTAAATCATTAAAAGATATCTATTCAGAGATCATTCAATCATGAAATTACACAATTTAATTGAAGGGAATTTTCATTAGCTAAATAAAAAAACAAATCATTTATTGATTTGCTTTACAGTACTTGCTCCGCTTGACTTGACATTTGATAATACCGGCATACCTGAATATTTAAGCTCACTTGCCCCGGATACTATAGCATTCAGTTTTTGGCTGACCGCAATTTGCATGTCTGAAGCTCCTGAAACTTCAGCAAAACAAATAACTGACATTAAGTCTATTGCATTCAAGTCGCTCGCTCCACTTAGTTTAACCACTAATTGTTCTACATTACCTTTTAAATCCAAATCAGAAGCGCCGCTCTGACGAATGTTCAAATTTTTTACCTGCAATTCAGCATTCAATGACGAAGCACCACTTATCGCTATGCCAAGTTTGTCTGTATTCAACTTACCATCAACAACTAAAGTACATGCTCCTGATAATGAAATACTATCAATATCTTTTACAGATACATAAACAACAAGTCTCGACGTGCTTTTTAAATTTATTTTTGTGCTTCCTGTTAATTGTACGCGTAGCACTCCGTATTGTACCTTAGTCTGAATTGCATCCCTTAATTCAATATTCTCCGAGCTGACTGCAACTCCGGTTTCGCCTCCCTGCTTTATAATTACCTTAAAAGCTCCGGAAACATGCAGCTGATGAAATGGTTCAACTTCTCTTTGAACAGCATAAGGATCATAAATACGGGTGATATCCTGAGAAAATGAGACACCCGTTATTAGTGTCAGAAAGAATAAAAAGAATATAGACTGTTTCATAAATCGGTTTTCTGAGTGAACGAATTTTCAAACAAAAAGTTACAAATAACCAAAATATTATAATTTCGCACTGCTTTTAATAAAAAGCAACAGATTCCCGGGGTGCAAACCATAATTGGTGAGCTGAGATCAAACCCGCAGAACCTGATCAGGATAATGCCTGCGCAGGGATGGAGGTCTACTTATACCATCTATTTGTCAAGGCATTTCCTAAAGTTTATTTGATATCAATGTAGTGCTCGTCATACGTCCGTCTCTCCAATGCGGATGCAGATGATCTACTACAATTTTTTAAAATTAAACAACAAAGGAATGAAGCAGTTCATTGGATTTTTTCTGACGCTTTTGATCGGACAAACAGTATTTGGACAAACAACATCACGCATCAGCGTACTTGAAAAAAACGGCAGGCAACCTGTTGCCGGTGCTATCATCAGTTTTAACGGAGGAAGTCCGGTTTCAACAGATGCATCCGGTACAGCAACTATCAAAAGCGGAAAAAAAGGAAATCTTACTATACAAATCTCCGCCTCCGGATATAAAACAATATCAGCTGATATTACCATTAAGGAGCTTTCCAATAATTTCATCTTCGAGCTTGAAAAAACTAATTATTTCCTCGAACCCGTTGAGATTACAGCTCAAAGAGCATCTTTCAGATCGCCTTTTTCGAAAACCGACTTATCTAAAAAGGAAATTGAAAAAAGAAACATCGGCCAGGATCTTCCGTTCATCTTAAACCACACTCCTTCTGTTGTTGTTACTTCTGATGCAGGAAACGGTATAGGATACACAGGTATCAGAATACGAGGCTCCGATGCATCGCGTATCAATATGACCATTAACGGTATTCCTTATAATGACGCAGAAAGTCAGGGTATCTTTTTTGTAAACCTCCCCGATCTCGCATCCTCTGTAAATAGCATTCAAATACAAAGAGGAGTCGGAACTTCTGTGAATGGTGCAGGCGCATTTGGCGCTACGATGAATTTCAGTACGAATGAGTTTCAGGAAAAAGCATACGCCGAAGTGAATAACAGCGTTGGAAGTTTTAATACCTGGAAACATACAGTGAAAGCAGGAACAGGATTAATCAATAACCGCTTTACACTTGACACAAGACTTAGCATGATAAACAGCGACGGATTTATTGATCGCGCAAGAACTGATTTGCGTTCATTCTATTTAAGCGGAGCCTACCTCGGTAAGAAAACTTCAATACGTTTAAATATCATCAGCGGAAAAGAAAAAACATACCAGGCATGGAATGGAATTCCTGAAGCAAAACTAAGAGGAGACGATGCAGGTTTGCTCACACATTATTACAATAACCTTGGTTCATTGTATTTCACTGAAGCCGACTCCGTTAACCTTTTCAGTTCGGATCCGCGTCGCTTTAACGTTTATACTTATGCAAATCAGACTGATAATTATCAGCAGGATCATTTTCAGTTTTTTGCCAACCATCAGTTTAATGAAAACCTTACAGGAAACGTAACCCTTTTCTATTCAAAAGGTGCCGGATATTACGAGCAATTCAGAAACAATAATCGCTTTAGCAGTTATGGCTTGCCGAATGTTACACTCGGAACAACGGTAGTGAGAAGAACAGACCTGATCAGACAGCTTTGGCTCGATAATGATTTTTACGGAGGATTATACTCGCTTCATCTAAAAAGAAAAAGACATCAGCTCATTGCGGGAGGTGGCTACAGCGAATACAGAGGTGATCATTTCGGAGAAATTATTTGGGCAGCAATAGGAATTCCCAATAATTTCAGATGGTACGATTTTAATGCTGTGAAGAAAGATGGTAATATCTATGCCAAATGGGAATATGCCATTACGCCGGCACTTGAATTATTCACAGACCTTCAATACCGAAATGTGAATTACAACTTTACCGGCACCCGCAAATTTCCAACTGTTGTTGTCAATGAACAGTTTCATTTCCTGAATCCTAAAATTGGAATTACGTACAGAAAAAATAGCTACACCACTTACCTCTCTTATGCAGTTGGCAACAAAGAACCCAACAGGGATGATTACGAACGCAACAGCAATGAGCCTAAGCCCAAAAGAGAACAACTTCACAATGTAGAAGCAGGCATCACACGCAACACCGGTAAGTATTCATGGAACGCAAATCTGTACTTTATGCGATACAGAGACCAGCTGGTACTTACAGGACGCATCAATGATGTTGGAGATGCCGTAAGGGTAAACGTGCCAAATAGTTACAGGCTGGGACTGGAATTACAGGGCACATACCGTGTTAGCCAATCATTAAATATCGAAGCAAATTTAACCTGGAGCAGAAATCTGATTCTGAACTTTACTGATGCTGTGCCTAACTATGACGCAAATTTTGACCTGATCAGCCAGGACAGCACACTCTTTAAAAATACACCAATGAGCTTTTCTCCTGAATGGGTAGGTAGCGCCAGCATAAACTGGCTGCCGTTTAAAAAGACAGAAATAAGTTTGATCACGAAAGGTGTCAGTGATCAGTTTATGGACAACACCGGAAATAAAAACAGAATGCTGAAAGGTTATGTTGTTCAG
>JBKDJT010000107.1:0-4325 GCA_046345435.1 Bacteroidota bacterium | reverse complement strand
GACTAACGGAGCCGAATAGTGGCAGTGATGCGCTAGGTGCAAAAACAACCGCAAGGTTAAGCGAAGACGGGAAACATTATATTCTAAACGGACAAAAATGCTGGATTACCAACGGTGGTTTTGCACATGTGTATACCGTGTTTGCCAAAATTGACGGTAAATCTTTTACAGCATTTATTGTAGAAAGAGGTATGGAAGGATTTACGCAAGGGAGTGAAGAACATAAAATGGGGATTAAGGGTTCATCAACTGTTCAATTATTTTTTCAGGATTGTAAAGTGCCTGTAGAAAATGTACTGGGCGAAATAGGTAAGGGTCATGTAATCGCTTTTAACATTCTCAATATTGGAAGACTTAAACTTGCAGCGGCAGCACTTGGAGGGGCCAAAAGATGTTTAAATACATCTCTTCAATATGCGATGACAAGAGAGCAGTTTCAGAAACCAATCATCAGTTTTGGTGCCATTCAGCAAAAACTTGCTGAAATGACGGTTAGGTTGTGGGTATTGGAAAGTACACTTTACCGAACTGCAAAATGGATTGACGATAAGGAGAAAGAGTTGCTTACTTCAGGTAAACCTTTTCATGAAGCTTTGCTTGGTGCGGCGGAGGAATATGCCATTGAATGTGCATTGCTGAAAGTGGAAGGAAGCGAGATGCTTGATTTTGTGGTAGATGAAGGAGTTCAGATTGTTGGAGGTAACGGGTTTAGTGATGAGTATGAGATTTCAAGGGCTTATCGTGACAGCCGCATTAACCGTATTTATGAAGGTACCAATGAAATTAACAGGCTATTGTCGGTTGATATGGTTTTAAAACGTGCCATGAAAGGAAGGCTCGATTTGATGGGTGCTGCAATGCAGGTGCAGAAAGAGTTAATGAGCATACCTGATTTCGGGAATGAAGAAACAGGAGGATTTGTTGCAGAATTCAAAGCTATTGAAGGGTTTAAAAAGGCGATTTTACTGACGGCCGGTGCTGCTGTGCAGAAGTTGATGATGAAAATAGAAGATGAGCAGGAAATACTCATGCACATTGCTGATATGGCCATACAGACTTTTTGTGCAGAAAGTGCCTTGATGAGAGCTGTACGTGTAGCAACTGAAAAAGGAGAAGCTGAAGCTCAGTTAGAGATTGATATCATGAGGATTTATTTATACGACGCAGCCGATCGTATTCACAAACACGGAAAGGATGCTATCAATGCTTTTGCCTCCGGTGATGAACAACGCATGGTTCTACTGGGTCTGAAACGCTTCACTAAAATAGCAGCTTTTAACAGCAAAGAAGCTCGTAGAAGAATAACCGGTATTTTGCAAAAGCAGGGGTCTTATCCCCTGTAGGATTATTGCTTTTTATTTGTCTGGAATATTTTCAAAAGTCACGTTTCACGCGTGACTTTTTTATTAACCCGCAAGCCGGCATTTCGAAACCCTTAGCAGGATGCCCTCATGTGCGACTAAGGGTTTGCATGTAGATTAAAGGAATAGGGTGTTCGTATTTATTCAATCTGATTACGGTAAAGTAATTTTCCATTGAAAACATATCTGTATCCCTTTATGAAACCATTAAAAATCATTCCCATGAAAAAATTATTATTAAGCGGAACCATGCTCATGTTCCTTTTCGTTTCCTCTTTTGCAGGCAATGCCGGAGGACCAGGTACTGAAGAAGTTCCTAAAACCGGCAAAAAAGATTTGCCTGTTTTTTTCCAGAAAATCGAAAACCACAAAAACCCCCTTCTTTTTACCGGGGAAGTTTTTGGTTACAAAAAAAATCAGAAAGTACGCTTTCACATCACTGAAGATGTTGAATTTACAGGAGTGCTCTCAGAAATTCTCATTAATGAAGAAAACGGATCAGAAGAGTTCCGTTTCGTTTCAACTGCTGAGAAAGGAGTGGTGCTTACCCTGAATATTCTCCGCAGCGGAGATCCAGATCTCATTGGTTATGCATGCAAGCTTACCAGCCCGTCTTTCCCTCAGGCCCTGGTAATGGAGAAGCTGCCCGAATCTGCTGCTACTCCATGGGTGCTTGAGTAAGCCGTTTTTTTCGAAAAGATTAAATATGTTTTCTATGACAAAGACAGACCACCTTCGGGTGGTTTGTTCTTTTTTACAAACTAAATTCATTTTCTTTGCAAGAATAAATAAGTTATTAGATGTAAAGTTCGAAAGACGGAAAGAAGTTGTCGGTTGGAAATTTAAAACAACCAACAACCAACAACCAACAACCAACAACCAACATAACATGAAACTATTACAAGGAAAAGTTGCAATCATTACAGGAGCAGCCAGAGGAATTGGCGAGGCGGTAGCAATTAAGTTTGCAGAGCAAGGAGCAAATATTGCATTTACATATGTTAGCGACAGCAGTGCTGAACGTGCAGCGGTACTTGAAGCTAAATTGCGAGAAATGGGGGTACAGGCGCAAGCCTGGAAAAGCAATGCCGGTGATTTTGCTTCCTGTGAATCATTTGTAAATGAAGTGGTATCAACTTTCGGTACTATTGATATCTGTGTCAACAATGCCGGTATTTCAAAAGACAATTTGCTTTTGAGAATGAGTGCTGAGCAGTGGAATGAGGTAATACAGGTGAATTTGAACAGTGTTTTCAATATGACTAAACAAGTGATTCGTCCCATGATGAAAGCTAAAAAAGGTTCAATCATTAATATGAGTTCCGTGATTGGAGAAATGGGAAATGCAGGCCAAAGCAGTTATGCAGCGAGTAAAGCCGGTGTAATCGGCTTTACCAAAAGCGTTGCAAAAGAGTTGGGTAGTCGCAACATTCGTTGTAATGCCATTGCTCCGGGTTTCGTAGAAACAGATATGACCAGTTATCTCAAAGAAGGAGAGGGAGCCGATAAATACAAAGCAGGAATCCCATTAGGTCGTTTTGCAAGTGCATCTGATATAGCTGACGTCACGCTCTTTCTTGCTAGCGACATGTCATCGTACATTACAGGACAAACCATCAGCGTTTGCGGTGGTTTGAATATTTAAAATTGGTAAAACTCTTTTGAGATAAGTGATTTCATTGGAATAAGATGTACCTTGATTTTTAATACAGGGCATGTATGCGGATGTCGTTAAGGGGTTTGTTATCAGATTTTTCAGCTTCAGTAGTTGTTTATCTTGTCGCATTACCACTATGTCTGGGTGTTGCAATGGCTTCTGAAACATTGCCCGTAACCGGAGTAGTTGCAGGCATTGTTGGAGGTGTTGTAGTAGGCATCATCAGTAAATCTCCATTAAGCGTAAGCGGACCGGCTGCAGGTTTAACAGCCATTGTTGCAGGTGCAGTTGCTGCACTTCCGTCTTATGAAGCTTTTCTTTTCAGTTTAGTGATTGCAGGATTTTTTCAAATTTTTTTCGGCTTCTTAAAAGCCGGAAAGATTGCTGATTATATTCCCTTTTCAGTGATTAACGGCCTTCTGGCTGCAATCGGACTGATCTTAATTTTAAAGCAGATCCCTTACTTTCTTGGGTATGCCAATCAGTTTAAAGGAGGGGAATTTGACAATATTCCGGGCATTCAAAAAATTTATTCAGCACCTCTAGAGGCTATCAAAAATCCTGATTCGGGTGCTCTGTTTATTGGATCGGTTTCTCTGCTAATACTTATTCTGTTTGAGTGGATGGGGTTAAAAAATAATTCTTTCTTTCGATATTTTCCTTCGCCCTTACTCGCCGTGATAGCAGGCACACTGTTAAATTTATTTTTTGAACATGCTTTCCCTGAGTGGTTTCTAAGTGGCGGACAACTGGTAACAATTCCCGTCTTCGATTCACCTGTTCTGCTTTTTTCTTCTCTGTCTTTCCCCGATTTCAGTTCAATAAATCTCTGGGAAACCTGGTCTGTTGCCATAGTGATTGCAATCATTGCAAGCATAGAAACACTCCTAAGTATAGAAGCGGTAGACAAGCTTGACTCTGAAAAAAGGGTAACGCCGCCAAATCATGAGCTAAAGGCACAGGGTGTTGGAAATATTGTTTCTGCTTTTTTTGGCGGCTTACCTGTAACAAGTGTTATTGTTCGTAGTTCAGCAAACGTCCAAGCAGGGGCTCGTTCTAAATACAGTACTATTTTTCACGGACTTTTGTTATTGATTAGCTTGCTTTTTTTTTCTCGGTTTCTGAATCTGATTCCACTTGCGAGTTTAGCTGCAATTTTAATAGTTACCGGATATAAGCTGACGAAGCCTTCTGTTTATATTGAGATGAAGAGAAGAGGTTTGGATCAGTTTGTCACTTTTCTCATAACAATCATTGCAATACTTCAAACTGATTTACTGAAAGGCGTTTTTATAGGTATGGTAACC
>JBKDJT010000106.1:0-4951 GCA_046345435.1 Bacteroidota bacterium | reverse complement strand
GTCTGACCTTGATCGGTACCATCGGTTTGTGCAAAAGGAGTCATTACAGCTTCGACCCACAAAAGCTCTCCGTTTCTTTTCATTAAACGAAACGAGAATGTTTGTGTCTCACTCGTCAGAAACATGTCGGGAGAAACAAGAGGACTCAGCGTAACGCGGCATTCTTCACAGAAATAAGAAAAAATATTTTGTCCGACAAGCTCTTCTGCTTCATAATCAAGCAATCGCTTAACGCCGGGTGAAATATAGGAGACGCGACCTTTCCAGTCGGTTATCACCGTTATGTCACTTGAATTAAGTGCAATCAGCTCAAACTGCTTTTTATCGGCCTGTAACTGCTTGCTGTATTCATACTCTTTTGTAAGGTCAAAAAACGAACCGATATATCCTACAAATTCACCGTTGTTTAAAAAACGGGGAATGGCAATCTCCTGAACATAATGATATTTACCATCAGCTCCTTTAACCTGAAACTCCACGTTTATCTGCTCGTGGTTTTTAATTTTATTCTCCCACTCCTTTGTGGCGCGGTCTATGTAATCGGGATGAATATATTGTTCGAACTCTTTGATTCCTCTTATCTCTTCCAATCCTTTCCCGAAAAACTCCCTGACCTGGTTATTAGAATAGGTAACTCTGTTGTTGTGATCAGAAACCCATGTCATAACCGGAAGCGCATCTGTAATGTTTTTAAATCTGCTTTCTGATTCCGCAATAAACTCACGATACATTTCAGCGCCGGTGATGTCGGTGATTTTACCAATGATTACTTCGTCGCTGATAAAAGGATCATAGCGTTTTTTTACTTCTTCTTCAAGCCAAAGGCGCTTATTGGTCACCTTATTAATTACCTGATATTTAAGTTTAGCATGGCCGCCTAGCTCCATCTGCCGGATCGCTTCATCGTATTCTTTTAAAGATTCCTCAACGATCGTTTTTCTCTTTTCTTCAATCGGATCATCTATTTTCCCGGGATTAAACCCGAAAAGCAAAGGCCAGCGCGAGGTAAAGAAGTTTTTTTCTTTCTGACGTGCATAAATTATATAGTGAACAGAATCGGTGGCCTCAAGAAAATTATTTAATCTGTAAAAATTATCATACGATTTTTGCTGAAGATCCCACAGCTCGGTGATATCAGAGAAGTAAAAATTAATCCGGTTGTTGTTTTCAATTTTTTTGTAATAGATCAGATAAACCCTTCCGTTTGATTTTATTTCAAAATTGCCCGTATCTTTTAATCCTGAATTAATCTTGATAAAAAAATCTTCCGCCAGATACTCCTTGTTCTGATAAAAAATTTCTTTTAACGCATTACTTGCGGTGTTTTGAAAAATGATCGACCCTTTTATATCGGTACTGATTACAGGATTGGGATTGAATAAAGGGAACTGTATGAGCTGGTCATTTTCTTCCGTCCTGTCTTTTACCAGCCGATTTAGTTTTTCCGTTGTGGCTTTAAAATTTCTGTAAACATCCTGATAATCCTGCTCGGCGACAGAAGAGGCGTGCTCCAGTAAATGAATGTTTTTTTCGTACTCCTCAAATTTTTGACTGATTGCCTCCCAGATTGTTGCACAACCCGCTGCCTGTTCCCGTAATTCGGGAGCTAATCCTTCAATCAGTCTGGCAAGTTGTGGATGCATCATTATTATATCTCGTCCATTACAGTAACAACCACCGTTTGATTGTGCAGATCGCAAACAAGTGCTGGATTTTCCCAGGATGAAAACTCTCCGTAAGTATAAAATCCGGCTACCAGCGTGTGGCTGTCAAATACATTTGCAAGTTCCTCAATTTCTTCGTTTTTTCTCGACTGAAGAATTGTTTTTCTGCCTACACAATTCATCACAAGCGCAAGAGCGGGCGGACGAGAAAAACGACCTGCGGCCTCTTGTCCTCCTGTTTTTGCTTTTTCAATTAATTGATTCAGGTTTGATCTCATTAACCGAATCCTTGAGCCTTCAGGAAGATTGCCCGCAAATGTCATTGATCCTTTTGTTTCATCTATAGAAAGAATGGTTCTCACCAACGGCTCGGTTTCGGATTCATTCAGTATTGCGATAGGGAACAACAGCGCTGAAGAGGGAAGTTCATCAGCAAAAGGACCCAGATATCGCTTATATAATTCAAGCGCGTTTTCGCCATCTATTTCATAAAGAACATTTTTTTCCGATTTGGTAACCGTTCTTTCCGGTCCGAAAAATGAAAAACCTCTTTGTACGCTTATTCCAACACGAAAGCGACTACCGTAAAAACCGATCAGTATAACATTTCCCGGAGCTATTTCATTATTAAGCCCGCTTAACGTTTGGGAAAACTGATTTCCGTCTCCCGCCATTCCGCCGCTTACGGGTATATCAGTCCCCAGAACTTGTATTATTCCACCAATGAGATCAGAACCATTAACGATATGTCCGTCAGACAAAACAAGTACATGGCTCAAATTTTCAACCGGCAAACGGGAGGCAAGTGATTTTCCAAGGGCGCCGGAATCGTGGTTGAATGAAGAAATGTTATCATTGGCTATTTCAAGCTGTGTGTGTTCAAAATATAGCGCTATGCAAACAGCGGTATTATCGTGGCTCTGTTTGTTATATATTTCACCTGCAGTTGAAACCGAAGCAATTTTTGCCGAAGGAAAAATAACCTGCAATGCCGGAACCACTTCAGGGTGTTGAAGCAATGATTTTTCTGCAAACACCAGCAAAAGCTGATAATCTGAAGCATGTCTTCTTAGCTGGTCAAAGCCGGACCAGGCACCGTTTTCAAACACAAGTTGATCTACATTCATAGATATGTATAAATAGTTTTTGAGGGGCCGTATTTGGTTTTTTCGGGCCGGTCGTTAAACAAAATATCTAAGTTAGCCTATTCGGTTTGCAACAGACCGAAGAAAGCAATAGACCGATGTTATTTTAAGCCTTTTTACGAAATGGCTGTACGTATTTTCACCGATGGCAATTAAGCGATTACCTGATTTTTAAAAACCTCTATCATTTTGTTCAAAAGCTGTGCTTCATCAAAAGGCTTGGTGAGATAATCATCAAACCCTTCATGCAAATAAGAATCAAGTTCTTCTCTTATTGCATTCGCAGTAACAGCTACGATCAGTGGTTGGTGTTTGTTCTTTTTGCTTTTGATTTTTTTCATCGCTTCAATTCCGTCCATTTCGGGCATCTGGATATCCATCAGAATCATATCAAAATCCTCTGCTTCTGTTCGCTCAACCGCCTCAATTCCGTTTACTGCCATGGAATACGAAAATTGGTGTTTTTGGAAAATCATTTCCAGCAAAAGACGATTAAACTGATTGTCCTCGGCAACCAGAATTCTTTTGTTATTTAATAATGTCAGATCTGTTTCTTTTTGTTCCGGTGCAGCGGGTTTTGTTTCTTTTGCTTCCTGATAAGGTAAATAAACAGTAACTGCAGTGCCTTTATTTTTTTCACTTTCTATTTCAATCGTTCCGTTCATTAATTTAATCAGCTCATTGGTAATGGCAAGACCAAGCCCGCTTCCGCCGTATTTACGCTGAAAGCTTTCATCCTCCTGGGAAAAGTCGACAAACAGTCGCTTTTTCATCTCCTCGCTCATACCAATACCGGTGTCGCTGCAAATAATACCTATGTATTCTTTGTCATCTTCTTTCTTTTTTAAAATACAGGACAGTTTGATCTTTCCTTGTTCTGTAAATTTTACTGCGTTACTGAGCAGGTTTAAAAGAATTTGTCTGATGCGGGTAGGGTCCCCCATTACCAAACGATTAAGATCAGGATCAATTTCCAACTCATAGGCAAGTCCTTTGTTTTCCGCGGTTGATTTAAACAACAAAAAAGCATTTTTAACTAGGTGGCGGTAGTAGAAAGGAACCGGATGAATTTTAAAGCGGCCCTCTTCTATGCGCGACAGTTCAATCACATCATTAATGATCCCCAACAAAGACGTAGCAGAGTCGCTGATGATCTGTACTTTTTCGTTTTGTGCCGGCGAAAGCTTCATCGCAATTAACTGATCGCTGATTCCCATAATAGCATGAAGGGGCGTACGGATTTCATGGCTCATGTTTGCCAGGAACATTCGCTTGGCGCGAACAGAAGCCTCAGCAAGATCCTTTGCTTTGGCCAGGGCATCCTCGGCTTCTTTTCTTTGCTGAATATCAAAAACAAATCCGGCAGTCTTAATAGGCTTCCCTTCTAAATCGCGTTCTATAATCGATCCTTTTGAGTTTAGCCAGCCATACTCCTTTGTATCAAAATGCATTACCCGGAACTCCAGGTCAAACATAGGCGTATGTCCGGCAAAATGATCTTCTACCTGAACTCGTATTTTTTCACGGTCTTCAGGGTGTACTAATTCAAATTGTTGTGAATATTTTTCCGGCATCTCTGAAAAATATCTGTATCCGTGAAGGCGGGCAAAATCATCTCCGGCTTTCACGCGGTCTTCCACAATATTCCATTCCCACAACGAAACGCCGGAAGCTTCAATGACCGCATGCAGTTGTGCTTCCGACTGACGCAGGTTTTCTTCGGTCTGTTTAATATCGTTGATATTGATAGAAACGCCTATCATACGATCGGGTTTGCCCGAAACTGTATGTGAAATAACGCTTCCCCTGTCGAGCACAAATACATACTCGTTGTTTGTGTTTTTGATTCTAAACTCAGCATTATACGTTTCAGAAACTCCTGTGATATGCGCATATAGTTGATCCATCACATAAGCTTTGTCTTCCGGATGCACACGGTCCATCCAGTTTTTATCTTCCCCAAATCCCATTTGCTTCTCCCAACCCTCAGAATACACAATTTTATTTTGCATCATGTTCCAATCCCAGATGCCCGCATCCGCTCCCGCTACCGCCAAATCGAGCAGCAGCTTTTGTTCTTTTACCTTTTCTTCCCCTTTCTTTCTTTCTGTAACATCCTCCTCTATGGCAAAAAAACCAGTG
>JBKDJT010000105.1:0-9829 GCA_046345435.1 Bacteroidota bacterium | reverse complement strand
TGTGTAACGGGTGCAAGTGTATAAAGAATATTACTTCTTGCAATCATGTAGATGCCGGCTGTCACCATTGTTGCTGCATGTATCAGCGCAGAAACGGGGGTTGGACCGGCCATTGCATCAGGAAGCCAGGTAAACAAAGGTATTTGTGCACTCTTGCCGGTTGCACCAACAAAAAGGAATAAAGTAATCAGGGTGATGATTTCAGAAGGTGCACCAGCGGCTCCGGGAAATATTTGCGAAAATGTAAGAGAGCCAAACTGCTGAAGAATAAAAAACAATCCGAGTAAAAACCCGAGATCACCAATACGGTTCATCACAAATGCTTTACGCGCTGCTGCTCCGTAAGATTTGTTTTTAAACCAATACCCGATCAGCAAATAAGAACAAAGACCAACACCTTCCCATCCAATGAACATGATGAGATAGTTTGCTCCGAGCACAAGGAGCAACATATTAAAAACAAATAAATTAAGATAAGCGAAATAGCGCGCATAGTGAGGAGCCGTCTCCTCTTTCATGTAGGCAGTGGAATAAAGATGAATCAAAAAACCAACCCCTGTGATCACAAGTAGAAATAATACACTCAAACGATCAACCTGGAATGCGAATGGAATGCGTATGCCTGCTACATCAATGAAAGGAAATAATTCTACGATAACCGGAGTAGCTTCTGCACGAACTTCGTTGAAAATTAGAACACTTACAACAAATGATGTCAATACCGCTGCACTTGCAATAAACCCGGAAAGAGAACGACTCAGGTAATTGCGCCCCAAACCGGTAAGCAGAAATCCGATAAGCGGAAACAATGGAACGAGATATACCAATTTACTCATAAACATAATATAGTTGCATGATGACAGCGCTAAGCAGTCATCAATGTTTTAAACGGTTTAAAAAAATCACATCCACACTGTGAATATTACGATACATCATCACAATAATCGCCAGTCCTACACTCACTTCTGCAGCTGCAACTACCATGATAAAAAACACAAACAACTGCGCTTCAATACCCACATTTGAATTTAGCGATGCTAATTCCACATTTCCAAAATGCATTTTACTGAAAGCTACAAGTAGCAGATTAACCGAATTCAGCATCAGTTCAATGCACATAAAAATAATGATTGCATTTCTTCGGGTTAACACACCGGCTACACCGATACTGAATAATGCAAGCGATAAAAAAATGTAATAGTTTACTGGCATATAAAATTTTTAATCTCCTTTTTTACCAATCACAACAGCACCTACCATTGCACTAAGAAACAGAATGCTGCTAATTTCAAAAGGAAGTACATAATCTTTAAACAATACACTACCGAGCGTTTTAATCAGACCGGTCTCTCCTTCTTCGCTGACTTTTTGTACCGATAACAATTCACTTGTACGAAGAGCGGCTACAAGAACAAGAAGAAGAGTTCCTCCGGAAACAGATCCGGCAAGCCACATCCATCTGTTTTTTTGCGGCTCATTTTCAGCGTTCAGATTCATAAGCATGATGACAAATAAAAACAGAACCATGATAGCCCCGGCATATACGATGATGTTTACGATGGCAAGAAACTGTGCATTCAATAGGATGTAATGTCCGCTGATTGCAAAAAATACAACCACCAGCCACAGCACACTGTATACAGGATTCTTTCCTACTACCATCATCAGTGCTCCAGCTATCGCAAGAGCACTCAAAAACCAGAATAAAATTTCACTTACCGTCATGATTCAATTACTGTTGTTTGGCTTTTTCTTTACGTTGATCCACCAACCCTTTCGCCTTTGTGTAAGCTTCGAGGTCATTTTTCGGGTGGGGGATCACCAGGTTTTCCTTTCCGTATATAAAACTTTTACGGCTATAGTTGGCAGGCGCAAAAGTCTCTGTTAAATAAATGGCATCTTTCGGACACGCCTCTTCACAAAGTCCACAGAAAATACATCGCAGCATATTGATCTCATATTTTGCTGCATATTTTTCTTCACGATAAAGATTCTCTTCACCCGGTAACCGTTCGGCAGCCTCCATTGTGATTGCCTCTGCAGGACAAGCTACTGCACATAAACCGCATGCAGTACAGTTTTCTCTTCCTTCGGCATCACGGTTGAGAATATGCAAACCGCGAAAGACGGGACTAAACGGACGGGTTTCTTCCGGATAGTTAATTGTTACTTTCTTTTTGAAGATGTGACTGAAAGTAACAGCCATGCCTTTAAAAATTGCAGGCAGGTACATTTTCTCCGCCAGATTCATCGGGCGCCTATCAACCGGTTTTGATCTTGTTGTTAATTGCATTTTATTCGTTCAATTACTTTTTAAGTAATAAGATAACAGCTCCAGTCACAAGCATATTTAATAATGCCAGCGGAATCAGATTCTTCCATCCTAAGTTCATCAGCTGGTCGTAGCGGAAACGCGGAATTGTCCATCTTACCCACATGAAGAAAAACAGGAAGAAAGCAATTTTTGCCATCAGCACTCCTCCGCCAATCAGAGCAAGTATATTTGCTGAAAGGCCCCAGCTTCGTTCATCAACAAAAGGAATATCATATCCGCCGAAATATAAACTTGCCATCACTGCACTGCTGATGAACATATTGATGTATTCTGCAAAAAGATAAAAACCAAGTTTCATCGAAGAATACTCAGCATGGTAACCTCCAATTAATTCGTTTTCTGCCTCAGCAAGATCAAACGGCGTACGGTTACACTCAGCAAAAGCACAAATCAAAAAAATCAAAAAACCGAGAGGCTGGTAAATAATATTCCATGTACCCACTACCTGCTGGTCAACCATTGTTCTTACACTAAGGGTACCTGTTACCATCAGCAAAGCAATGAGAGATAATCCCATCGCCAGTTCATAAGAAATGATTTGAGAAGCAGCACGTAATCCTCCCATCAGAGAAAATTTATTATTACTTGCCCACGCACCTATCATAATTCCGTATACACCTAAACTAACTACCCCAAATACATAAAGGATGCCGATATTGATATCAGCGATTTGCAGATCTATTGTTCTTCCAAAAATTTCAGCTTTGTCGCCCCAGGGAATTACCGCCCCTGTTAGCATGGCTGTGATCATTGCCAGCGAAGGACCGAGAATAAATAACCAGCGATTTGAACTAGTCGGGATTATCTCCTCTTTGAAGATGAGTTTTAAACCATCCGCAAGTGGCTGTAAGAGGCCAAAGGGACCTGCACGGTTTGGGCCATGACGATCTTGAATAACGGCAGCAACTTTACGTTCAGCATAAGTTGTATACATGGCCACTACAAGTGATATCGTAATGATGAACCCGATAAAAAGAAATTTCTCGAGTACAAAAAGCCAATCAACTGTCAGAATAATACTATCCATTACTGATCTTTCTTGTTTTGGTTATAGACCTGTGAAGTAGCGGGTCCTTTAATTTCACTTAACTCAACTTGATTTACTTCACTGATATCTTTAATATTCATCAACAACTTCGGATCTCTACCACCCATTACTTTGGACATGGTTTCATTTGGTTTTTGCAAGCCAACATAATGTCCTTGTGAAATCACTGAATGCCTATTTACTTTAGATGGACCTTCGATGACCCAGTCGGACACTTTTTTTCTTTCGAAGCGGCATTTATTGCAAATCCATCCGGCGTCTCCATTAGTGCTTTTTTTAACTTCACCCCACTCATCTTTTCTTGCAGTCACACGCAATACTTCATCACCACGCATCCATAACTGTACTTCTCCGCTACAAGTATCACAATCACAATGCGCATCTACGGGTTTTGTAAACCACACCCTGTTTTTAAACCGGAAAGTTTTGTCTGTCAATGCACCTACCGGGCAAACATCAATAACATTACCGATAAAATCGTTATTTAGATTTTGCTCAATGTATGTCGCAATTTCAGCATGATCTCCACGCATCAGGATACCATGTTTTCTTTCTGTACTTACCTGATCTGCAGTATAAACACAACGATAACAAAGAATACAACGTGTCATATGAAGTTGTATGTACTCACCAAGGTCGTGCTTTTCAAAAGTTCTGCGCTTAAATTCATAACGGCTTGCACCTGCACCATGTTCGTAACTCAAATCCTGCAGGTGACATTCACCGGCCTGGTCGCAAATGGGACAGTCGAGCGGATGATTGATCAGTAAAAATTCAACCACTCCCTTTCTTGCATCAAGTACTCTTTCACTGGTAATATTTTTTACTACCATCCCATCCATCACACCTGTTCGGCAACTCGCAACGAGTTTGGGCATTGGGCGCGGATCGGCTGCAGAACCGGCAGCTACTTCTACCAAACACGTACGACATTTCCCTCCGCTGTCTTTCAGTGAGGTATAGTAACACATAGCCGGAGGCGCTACTTCACCGCCAATTTTTCGCGCGGCCTGAAGAATAGTCGTACCCGGCTCCACATCAACAGTGATGTTGTCAATGGTTACTTTGAATAGTTTAGTTTCACTCATCTTTATAGTCAGTTCATAACTTAAAACTTAAAAGTTAAAAGTTAAAAGTGAAGAATATTTTTTATTTCATTAATATCATAAGACTTCAAGGTGTGATTCATATAAGTTTGATTAGGTTCACAACAAAATAAAAACATGAATGCCCTTCAACTTTTAAGTTTGAAGTTTACACTTTTAACTTACAAGTTCCAAAGGATCTGCATAATGCGCCAGCCCAAAGTTCCTTTTCATCGCTTCACCCGGATTTGTTACATGCCACTCAAACTCATCCCTGAAGTGACGTATTGCTGCTGCTACCGGCCAGGCCGCTGCATCACCCAAAGGACAAATTGTATTCCCTTCAATCTTCCGCTGTATATCCCACAACAAATCAATATCACTCATCTTCCCTTTTCCGTTATCTATATTCAGCAGGATCTTCTCCATCCAACCGGTTCCTTCACGACAGGGCGAACATTGTCCGCAACTTTCATGACGATAGAATCGCGCCAGTGTATAAGTATGTTTCACCACACACTGGTCTTCATCCATCACAATAAAACCGCCGCTTCCCATCATACTTCCTGTTGCAAAACCACCGTCACTCAGACTTTCATAAGTCATCATACGCGTTTCTCCTTTTGCAGTTTTCAGCAAAAGATTAGCAGGCAAGATGGGAACTGATGATCCACCGGGAATACATGCTTTGAGACGTTTGCCATTGGAAATACCGCCGCAATACTCATCGCTATAAATAAATTCTTCAACAGAAATATTCATTTCTATTTCATACACACCTGGCTTGTTGATATTTCCGCAAGCAGAAATGAGTTTAGTACCGGTTGACTTCCCTATACCAATCTTTGCATATTCCTCGCCGCCATCATTTATGATAGGTACAACTGCTGCAATGGTTTCTACATTATTTACAACAGTTGGACAACCCCACAATCCTTTTACAGCAGGGAAAGGAGGTTTGATACGCGGGTTGCCGCGCTTTCCTTCAAGCGATTCAATCAATGCTGTTTCTTCGCCGCAGATATAAGCACCGGCACCAGGTTGCACATAAATCTCACAGTCAAAACCGCTGCCTAAAATATTCTTACCTAACCATCCGGCATTTTTTGCTTCTGCAATGGCCTGTTCTAAAATTTCCTTCACCCACCAGTATTCACCACGGATATAGATATAAGAACAATTAATACCTAATGCGTATGAAGCAAGAATCATTCCTTCTATGAGTAAATGAGGAATGAATTCCATCAGGTAACGATCTTTAAAAGTACCCGGCTCACTTTCATCAGCATTACAAACCACATAACGAGGTACACCCTCGGGTTTAGCAAGGAAACTCCATTTCATTCCTGTTGGGAAACCGGCACCTCCTCTTCCGCGAAGACCACTTTTCTTAACCTCTTCCACGATGGCTTCAGGACTCATTGTTTTGAGTGCTTTTTCAACACTGCGATAGCCGCCTTCCCGGCGATACACATCATAGTGTCGGATTCCTTCCACATGTGCCTTGTCTAATAATAATTTTCGAGCCATATTACTGCAGCTTTCAGGAGTTGTTTTGATTTGAAGAACGACCATTCAGCCATTCCGGTTTCAGTTTTGCGATCCAACGCAAAATCATTGATGCAATTGCAAGAGAAAAGCCTCCAACGGCCATGCCTTTGCGAAGTTCAGGTGAATCTACGGTATAACTCAAAGCCACCATAATCACTGCCAGCATGGTGATCAAAAAACTCACCATTACCCATTTGCGATATTGCTTTGGATCTGTCATGTTGTAACGGTTTGTTTTTTTCTTCCTTCTTCTATCAACGAATCTATTTTGTCTTTGCTCAAGTGTTCTCTGTAATCCGGTCCAAGTTGCATCATCGGTGCATAGCCACAAGCACCTAAACATTCCACTACTTTTAAAGTAAACAGGCCATCCTCAGTTGTCTGACCCGGTTTGATTCTGAGCTTCTCGTAGATGTATGCCACAATATCATCGCTACCTCTCAGCATACATGGACCCGTCTGGCAAACTTCAAACACAGTTTTACCTACCGGTTGCAAATTATACATACTGTAAAAAGTAGCTACTTCGTATACCTCGATCGGCTTTATTGAAAGAAGCTCGGCTGCATAATCCATCGCTTCAGAACTCAGCCATCCATTATTCTCTTTCTGAATAAAGTGAAGCAAAGGAATCAAAGCACTCTTCTGTTTGCCTTCCGGGTAATGAGAAATCATCTCACTAACCTTTTGTAATTTATCCTGACTAAACTTCATCATCAATTTATTATTTCATTATCACATTATCTCATTAGCACTTTATCTCATTAGCACATTAGCTAATTTTTTAAGCATCCAATTCTCCTGCAATCAAATTCAAGCTACTCATCACCACAATCGCATCACTCAGCATTGCCCCTTTAATTAATTCAGGATATGCCTGGTAATAGATAAAACAAGGACGTCGAAAATGCAAGCGATATGGTGTTCGCCCTCCATCACTGATCAGATAATAACCAAGTTCTCCGTTTGCTCCTTCTACCGAATGATACAATTCACCTTTGGGCATTTCAATTTCACCCATGATAATTTTGAAATGCCAGATCAATGCCTCCATGCTGGAATACACATCCTGCTTGGGTGGCAGATAATATTCCGGCACGTTCGCATGATAAACTTCCGCTTCAGCGCCTTTAAAGTTTTGAATCTTTTTATACGCCTGCTCTATCAAACTCAGACTTTGCCACATTTCTTCATTGCGTACTAGATATCGATCATACGTATCTCCGGTAGTGCCGACAGGAACAGTGAATTCAAAATCTTCGTAAGAAGAATAAGGCGAATGAACACGAACATCGTAGTCAACCCCGGCAGCTCTGAGATTTGGGCCTGTAAATCCATAGTTCAACGCTCTTTCACCCGATATAGGACCACATCCGATGGTTCTTTCCATGAATATGCGGTTGCGCGTAAACAACACTTCAAATTCTTTCAGTGCTTTGGGATATTCTTTCAGAAAACGCTCTAGCTTTTCCCATGCAACAGGTGTGAAATTTCTTTCAAATCCTCCGATTCGTCCAATGTTGGTTGTTAAACGACTTCCACAGATTTCCTCATAAATTTCGTAAATCAGTTCGCGGTACTCCATCAGGTAAACGAAGCCTGAGAATGCACCTGTATCTACACCAACGATTGAATTACAAATCAAATGATCTGCAATACGAGCAAGCTCCATGATAATAATACGCAGGTAATCGACTCGCTTCGGTGTTTGAATACCCAACAATTTCTCGCATGTCATATGCCAGCCCATGTTGTTGATGGGACTGCTGCAATAATTAAGACGATCAGTAATCGGGGTTACCTGATACAGAGGACGACGCTCTGCAAGCTTTTCGAAAGCACGGTGGATGTATCCTACCGTTGATTCAGCACTCATCACACGCTCGCCATCCATTTCAAGAATATTCTGAAATACGCCATGCGTTGCAGGATGCGTAGGGCCGAGGTTAAGCGTAGTTGTTTGCTTCTCTATCGAACCCTCCGGTAACAATATATTTTGAACATCACTCATTTTCTGTCATAAAGTTTTAAAAACTATTATCTGTTAACCGTTAACTGCCAACTGTTAACCGACACTACCTCCCCTTCCAAACATTTCATCGTCTTTATCAATTCTTGTCTGGTCCTCAAGCGGATATTCTTTTCTTAAAGGGAAATAATCCATTTCATCCACATTCAGAATTCTTTTTAGGTTGGGATGGCCGATGAAATTAACTCCAAAGAAATCGTAGGTTTCACGCTCCATCCAGTTGGCCGACTCATATAAGCGGGTAGCTGTAAACACATCCGGCTGATGAATAGAAGTGAATACCTTAAAACGAATACGTAGATTATCGGTTAGGTTATGGAGATGATAAACAACTGCCAACTCACGGCCTTCGGCTTCAGGGTAATGAACAGCCTGGAGGTCGGTGAGAAAACGAAAACGCAATTGTTCATCATCGAACAAAAACTGCAATACTTTCAGATTTAATTCTTTAGGTGCTTCAAACGTGAGCATCCCGTAAGGCTCTTCAAATGCGGACACCTGCTCACCGAATTGCTCAGTTAATCTTTGTTTTACTATATCGTTGGTCAACATTGTTATTTTTTTCTTTGCGTTGCTTTTCGTTTACTCGATACCGTAACTTCCGAGTAAAGCCTTATAATGCTCACTGTTACGACGACGTAAACTTTCCTGTCCTACAAGCTCCTGAATTTTCAACAACCCGTCGATAATTGCTTCCGGTCTGGGCGGACAACCAGGCACATAAACATCTACAGGCACCACCTGGTCGATTCCTTGTAATACACTGTAAGTATCAAAGATGCCTCCGCTGCTGGCACAGGCGCCTACGGCCATTACCCAGCGAGGTTCTGCCATTTGCAGATATACCTGTTTTACAACAGGACCCATTTTTTTGGAGATTGTTCCCATCACCATCATGAGATCACACTGACGAGGCGTGAAGGCCATTCTTTCAGAACCAAACCTGCCAATATCGTAATGTGCAGCAGCTGTGGCCATAAATTCGATACCACAACAGGAAGTAGCAAAAGGCAGGGGCCAAATAGAATTTTTCCTTGCCAGGCCGACCACTTCACTGAATTTGGTAGCAAAAAATCCTTCACCCATATGCCCCTCCGGCATATTAGCCACACTGATATGACCTTTGTAATCGGTTGGTTTGGGATTGATATTGAATTGAACAGGGCGGGCCATTATATTTATTTTAGATTCAGAGTTTGGTAGAATAACAATCTGCGAGCGATTTAGTTAGATTAATCTTCCCATTTTAATGCTCCTTTTTTAAAAATGTAGAAGAAACCGCATAAAAAGAAGCCCACAAACATCAACACAGCCAGGAAACCTTCCCATCCAAGTTCACGGAAATTGACCGCATAAGGATAGAAAAAGATCACTTCAACATCAAATAAAACGAATAAGATAGCGATGAGGAAGTACTTTACAGCCATTGGCTGGCGAGCATTGCCGTGAATTTCAATACCACTCTCAAAGTTTTCCAGTTTTTCGGCAGTAGGTCGTTTAGGTCCTGCCCAGTGGGTAAGCAACATGATAAAAACGACCATTCCAATCGCAAACAACAACTGTATCCCTACCGGAAAATAGCTGGACGGCAAATTGGTTTGCTGAACAGGAAGCTGGGCTTGAAGAACATGAAAGAGTGTATTCACGTAACCGGTTTTTTGATGAATAGCCACTTTAAAATAATAAACCTGGAAAAGCGGCATTTAATTTCGGCGCAAAAATACAACAGCATACCGAGATAATACTCGCCGTTCAAACAAAAATAATCCGCCTTTATGAGG
>JBKDJT010000104.1:0-5068 GCA_046345435.1 Bacteroidota bacterium | reverse complement strand
GCTAGTTAGCGGTACACCTGTACATCCAAGCGGAATGATCGACATGCCAATCATGGAGCATCCTGCAAAACCATCCACCTATCTCACACATGCCAAAGGCAAATCTTCTCAAACTTCCTATGAAGTCATTCATTCTTTTGGCGCTTATTCCTGGTTGAAATTTCAACTGCATACCGGTCGAACACATCAGATCAGGGTGCACATGCAATACCTCGGACACCCGCTTGTAGCAGATGAATTATATAATAGTAGCAGTACTTTGATGTTATCATCCATTAAGAGAAAAAAGTTTAAACTGTCTTTAGAAGATGAAGAGGAAAAACCATTATTGAGCCGTCTGGCATTACATGCTGCAAGCCTTGCTTTTACTGATGAGCAAGGAGTAACTCATAAACTGGAAGCCATACTTCCAAAAGACCTGTCCGCTACTTTAAAACAACTGGAAAAATGGAGCAAAAAAAATTAAGACAAATAAACTTCCAGCAAGCCATCAGGTAAATCTACAAGTACTTGCTTTTTGGAATGATTGATTTTTTTCAGCGTAGATTCATTTAAAGGGATCAGCACATCCTTCTTATCAATTACAATCCGACACAGTAGCTGAAACGGCTGTTCAATGATCTCTTCAATGAGCCCGAGTTCTCGATCATTATCTTTCAATAAATATCCGATTAGAGAAATAGGAGCCGATTTAGCCTTGAAACGATGAAAATCCTCTTGTCGTAACCATACTTTTTTCCCGTTAAACTTTTTGGCCGCCTCTCTCGTATTTATCCCTTCCACCTGTAAATAAATTTCCTCTGCAGACTTTGCTTTAGCAGAAGTAAGAAAATAAGGCAACCACTTCCCTTTGGGTTCTTCCAGAAAGAAACATTGCAGGTCTTTCAAACTTGTTTTTTTTCCAAGATCATGCTTTAGTACAAGCTCACCATTCACGCCATGAACACCTGCAACATGTCCGATACTGAAATATTCTTCCATTAAACAAAGATAAAGTTGAGAAATGCTTATAGAGAACAAAAAAAATCCCCCGTAATAAACGGAGGATTTATAAAATAGATGAGGAGAAAATTATTCACCTGTTGCAGGAACTTCCGCTTCACCGCTACTAGCTTCCTCCTGACGAGGAGCAGCCGGACGACGCTGGTAGTTACCACCGCTTCTTTGCTTGAATCTTGCTCTGCGCGCTTCTTCTCTTTTTTTAGCCTCAGCTTCTTCATGTTCTTTGTGCCAAGCCTGGAATTTATCCATCGCGGCAGCCTGATCAAAAAGACCGAGACTCACACCACGAAGAAGGTGCTTGAGATACAATACTCCTTTTCCGGAGAGAATTTTTCTCACAGTGTCTGTAGGCTGAGCTCCTTTGTGCAACCACTCCAATGCCTTCTGACGATCAATCTGTACAACAGCTGGATCAGCAACAGGATTGTAGGTTCCGATTTTTTGGATGAATTTACCATCTCTCGGGGCTCTTGCATCAGCCACAACGATGAAATAAAAAGGTCTTTTTTTCGACCCGTGTCTTTGCAGACGGATTTTAACTGGCATCGTAAATTAAAATTTAAATGCGTGAAACAATAAGGTTATCAATAAGGGATTGCAAAAATAGAGGCTTTGGGGGAATTTTCCAAGCCAATTTACAATTATAAGCGTTTCCCTAATCCCGGCATCATTCGGCCTCCCATCGGCATCTTGTTCATCATACCCATCATCTGCTTCATTTGTTCAAATTGCTTCATGAAAGCATTTACATCTGAAATATCCTTGCCGCTCCCTTTCGCAATGCGTGTACGACGGCTTGGATTAATGAGATCCGGGTTAGCCCGCTCCTGAGGGGTCATTGAATTAATAATGGCTTCCACACCTTTAAAAGCATCATCACTGATTTCAATATCCTTCATTGCTTTGCCCATTCCGGGTATCATCCCCAGCAAATCCTTCAGATTTCCCATCTTCTTAATTTGCTGTAATTGCTGACGGAAATCTTCAAAATCAAACTGATTTTTTCTGATTTTCTTTTCCAGTTTGCGCGCTTCCTCTTCATCAAACTGCGCCTGTGCCTTTTCAACAAGTGAAGTGATATCGCCCATCCCCAATATCCGCTGTGCCATCCTGTCTGGATAAAACACATCCAGTGCTTCCATCTTCTCTCCGTTGCTCACAAACTTTATCGGTTTGTTTACGGTGTATTTGATTGAAAGTGCAGCACCGCCCCTGGTATCACCATCCAGCTTCGTTAAAACCACACCGGAAAAATCAAGCCTGTCGTTGAAAGCTTTTGCTGTGTTCACCGCATCTTGTCCTGTCATACTGTCTACCACAAAAAGAATTTCCTGCGGCTGAACTGCCTCGCGAATGGCAGCCACCTCATTCATTAATACTTCATCAATTGCAAGGCGACCTGCAGTATCTATGATTACCACATTTTTATTCTTTGCTTTTGCCTCCTTTATGGCATTGACCGCAATGGAAACAGCATCTTTGTTTTCTCTTTCCGAATAAATATCAACTCCTACTTGTCCGGCAAGAACAGTCAACTGATCGATCGCAGCCGGACGATAAATATCTGCTGCCACCAGAAGAGGTGATTTTCCTTTCTTATTTTTTAAATATGAAGCCAGTTTGCCGCTAAAAGTAGTTTTACCACTACCCTGCAATCCTGCAATGAGAATGACAGCAGGATTTCCCTTCAGATCAAGATCAGCTTCCGTTCCACCCATGAGAGCGGTCAGTTCATCCTGAACGATTTGGACCATTTGCTGTCCGGGATTAACGGCCAGCAAAACTTTCGAACCAATGGCTTTGTCTTTTACCGTATCAGTAAAATCCTTTGCAATTTTAAAATTGACATCCGCATCTATCAATGCACGACGTATGTCTTTTACCGTAGCAGCGATATTCAGCTCGGTTATACGTCCTTCACCTTTAACATTTTTAAACGCCCGCTCGAGCCGTTCACTCAGATTCTGAAACATAAATATTTTTTTAAAGAAGTTGCAAAGTTAAAGCCCTTTTCAGGAAAGGGAAAGGTATTATCATTTGTTTACTGATAGATAGATTATCTCGCTGCAATGACACTGATTTCAACGTTCGCATTTTTAGGCAATCCTTTTACAGCTACTGTTTCTCGTGCCGGATAATCACCTTTAAAATAACTCCCGTATACTTCATTCACCTGTGCAAAGAGCTGCATATCACTCAGAAATATTGTGGTTTTCACAACATTGCTGAAATCACATCCGGCTGCGTTTAACACTGCCTGTACATTTTTCATTACCTGGTGCGTTTCTGTTGTCAGGTCTGCATTATTCATCTCACCTGTAACGGGATCCAATGCAACCTGTCCGGATAGAAAAACAAGGTTACCGGCATGCACGGCCTGATTGTAAGGCCCAATCGGAGCAGGCGCTTCTTTTGTGTGTATAATTGTTCTTTCCATTTTACAAACTTAATTTTTTTAAAAGGAACGAACTGTAATTTTGTTGAATGGCGTTTTTGCTGCATATAGACACATCTGGTGAAAAAGGCTCAGTAGCCTTATCGGAAAATGGAGAACTCATTGCTTTCAGGTTATGCGCCGATCAAAAAGAGCAGGCCGGATTTTTACAACCGGCCATCAAAGAAATTTTAGATGAAAAAGGGATAACTGTCGCCACTCTCGCTGCTGTTTCTGTTAGCATTGGTCCAGGCTCCTATACCGGCCTACGGGTTGGACTAGCAAGTGCCAAAGGGATTTGCTATGCAGTCAATATTCCATTGATCACAATTACAACTACTTATATCATGGCTACTGCCGGAAGAAACACGTTTAAAGAAACGTTTCCGGAAGATAGTCATTACAATTTGTGCCCGATGATTGATGCGAGAAGAATGGAAGTCTATTTGGCTGTTTATGATGAAAATCTACAAGTGATTCAGGAACCTTCAGCGTTTATACTTGATGCACCGGAAATGATCTCTTTCGGAGGAGACAAACCTGTTTTTTGTTTTGGAAGCGGTGCGGAAAAATGGAAGAAAATAAATTCTGCAAAAAATATATTTTTCGAAGACGTTCAATGGGATGTACGTACGATGATAGAAGAAGCAACCAGAAAATTTGAAGCAGCAGAATTTGACTCACTTGAAAATGCAGCACCCCTGTATGTGAAACCTTTTTTCACGAATGTCTCTGTCAAATAGTAGATCGTTTTATTTTAATTAATCACTCCACCCTTTTAATTGATTCAGTTCGAATGTCCATTCCGGTGTATACAATTTATCAATTTGTTTTGCGCTGTACCAAGGGCTCATTTCCGTGTTCTGCATATTTTTCAAAATCTGCGTCTCCTGCGCGGGCATATAACTTTGGGCAAGCATAAAAATCTTCTCACCGGATTTATTTTCAGCGACATCTACGACCATTACTGCATGACCGGGTGAACCGCCAACAACAAAGACATCTCCAATTGCAATATCTTTTATGTTTTTGGGAACCATTTCCTTGGATAAAGAAATGGTTCCGGCATAAGCGAATATGAAATCCATGTAGTTGCGGAAATCTTTATAGGTATTTGAAGGTTCTTTTGTTTTACGCCAGAAAGTTTGATTACCATTAACTATAATGCGATTTCCCTTTATCCATTCAGCATAGTCTACCTTAAACCCATTTGTAAGTGAAAATGAAATCTGATCATAAGCTTTTTTTGAATAAAGGTATTCACCACGCAAGCGCATACAGGCATCGGCACATTGTTGCAGGTCTCTGTTTGTTATTTCCATATCAACCACCGCCTCGTATACATTATTTGACTTAATTTCTCCGTTATAAAAACGGACTTTTGAACCTGCAGGTTTTAGAGAAAGCTTTCTCAGGTATTCAGCAAATGATTGCGGATCCTGTTGAATACGCTTATATCCTTCAGGCGGAGAGAATCTTTGGCTTAAAGTTTCGTTGTTTTCATTTTGATGCAAAGTAGTAATCGTATCATTTTGAAGGGAAAGGAAGGATTGTTCATTATTATTCGCAGAGCTTGAGCAACTTGCTATTGCACCTGGTATAACCATCAGCAGTAATAACCCTTGTTTGGCT
>JBKDJT010000103.1:0-6070 GCA_046345435.1 Bacteroidota bacterium | reverse complement strand
CTTCAGACAAATAAAACTGATAACACAGTTTGTAATGCAACAGGTGGAACAGTATGTACTCCTACCGGCACAAATGTGGTGATCAATGAAGTGAGACATTGGCCTCCAACAGCGCAGGGGCTGATTAGCACAGGAACAGAGTACATAGAGTTATATAATCCCACATGTAGCCCGATTGATATTTCCTGCTTTGTTATTGGAGCGCGTTCTGCACCAAATTCTAACCCGGGAAGTACATTGGCCACAGGTGGAAGTATCATTTTACCACAGGGAACAATTCTTGCTCCAAAATCACATTTTGTGATTGGAACAACAACATCATCTACAAACCCAGCTTCAGTAGATTTTAAAACAGATCAGAACTCAACCTTCTATTGTGCCACTGGTAATTTTGTTTTAGCCAACAGCGACGGATGGGTGGCTTTATATGATAAGACAGGTGCAGCTATTGATGCGATATACTGGACCACTTTGGTGGGACAAGGAAACAAGATTAGTTCTGATGATGATTATGATGATAGTCCGTGTACGCCTTCATCGGTAACAGGATGTTCTACTTCCGGCATTACTCTGCAATCTGCTGCACAGATATTCGCGACCAGCCCATCCAAAATAGTTTATGTAGGGCAAACAACCGGAACACCATCCAATTTACCAACTGCAACAACCGGTAAAACTTTCAGTCGTGTTCCGGATGGAGGTGCATGGCAACGTGATGTAGATCCTTCGATTGATGGCAGCAATTGTAATAACGGACAATGCGATGTGCCTACAGCAGGGACTTGCAATGGCTCTGCTACTGTAACAGTAACAGGTGCTTCTTCTAACATCACCTATCAGTGGAAAGATGCACAAGGCAATATCGTTGCAAATGCTGCAACTGCTTCTGCGCTATGCCCGGGTACGTATTGCGTTGTTGTAACTGATAATACATCCGGATGTAAAGATTCTACTTGTGTAACCATCATTGATGCTACACCACAAGTAACTCCGCAATTTGATCCGATTGCTCCGCTTTGTGCAGGTGCAACTGCTCCAACATTGCCTACGACTTCAAAGAATAATATCACAGGTACATGGAATCCTGCAATCATTGATAATCAAAATGGCGGTACTTATACCTTTACGCCAAATGCAGGCCAGTGTGCAACGACCACAACATTGAATGTAACAGTTAATCCAAAAGTGGAACCCACGTTTGATCCTGTTGCAGGTTTCTGTCAGGGTGCGATTCTTACACAGGTAATATTGCCAACAACTTCCAACAACGGTATCACCGGAACATGGAATCCGCCTGCACTTTCTTCAGCTGTTGCAGGTGATATTAAATATGTGTTTACGCCTAATGCTCAATTCTGTGCGGACACAGCATCCATCACAGTAACTGTAACTCCAAACGTTACTCCAACGTTTACATTTGGTACTTCACTTACTATTTGTGCTATCGGAAACCTTCCGGTGCCAACACTACCTACAACTTCTCAAAACGGAGTGACCGGTACATGGAACCCTACAGTAGTAAGCAATACAACTAGCGGTACTTATACATTCACACCATCTGCAGGTCAATGTGCGACTACTGCAACATTCACTGTTACAGTCAACCAGCCTGTCACACCTACATTTACATACGGAACAAGTCTTACAATCTGTTCCGGAGGCAATGTGCCAACACTTTCTGCTCTTTCTACTAATAATATACTTGGCATCTGGGATCCGGTGAATGTGAGCAATACCCAAAGTGGTGTATATACTTTCACACCTGCACCCGGCTCTTGTGCTACATCTGCAACCTTCACCGTTACTGTCAACCCAACGCCTTCGTTAAGTCCGCTTAGTAACATTGTGGTGTTCGACGGCGATGCGGTGAACGCAATTAATTTCTCAGGCAACCCGCAGGGTGCTGTGTTTAACTGGACCAATTCTCTTCCGGGTATCGGACTTGCTGCAAGTGGAGTGGGTAATATCCCATCATTCACTGCGGTGAATTTGACAAATGCAGACATCATTGCAACAATAACGGTAACGCCTACACTAAATACTTGTACCGGTACAGTCCGCACGTTCACTATTACAGTGAAACCTCGTACCAAAGATTTATTTGTTCCGAATGTATTCTCTCCGAATGGAGATGGCAAGAATGATTTACTGAAAGTGTATGGAAACTATATCACATCACTCGAGATGCGCATCTTTAATCAGTGGGGTGAGCAGGTAACTGAAATCAGAAACATCAACCAGGGCTGGGATGGTACCTACAAAGGCAAACCTCAACCTGTAGGTGTGTATGTGTATGTACTGAAGGCAACATTGTCGACAGGTAAAACAGTTACACTTAAAGGTTCAATTACACTGGTACGTTAATTTTTTAAGATCGTTTATTATGCAAAAAATGAAATCATATTTAACTGCACTGCTTGTAGCCGGTTCTGCGCAAGTTTCCTTGGCTCAAACCGATCCGCATTTTACGCAGAACTACACGTATCCGCTATACATCAATCCGGCACTTACCGGAACCAGTGATGGCGATTACCGTGTTTCCGGAATTTACAGAACACAGTGGGGAAGTATTACCAACCCTTATCGTACAGTAGGTGTATCGTATGATACAAGGGCGAAGAAAAATATGTCTTTCGGCTTAAACGTGCTAAACCAGGCAGCCGGTGATGCCGGGTTTAATTACCTTAATGCTTATGCTTCTGCAGCTTATTCAGGTGTTAAACTCGGGAAAGATCAGCAGCATCGTGTTGTGATAGGTATTCAAGCCGGAGTAATCAGCCGCCGCGTTGATCCCACAAAATTCAAGTGGGGCGATCAGTGGAATCCGATCACAGGATACAATGCATCAAATGCAACCACCGAATTGCCAATTACAAATACAAATGCCACTACTTTAGATATCGGTGCCGGAGTATTGTATTTCAATTCGGCTCCCGACAAAAAAGCAAATGTGTTTGCAGGCGCATCGGTATATCACATCAACAGACCCAAAGATCCGATTGTAGCTACAGGATCTACTGCATTAAATGTAATTCCATTAAGGTATGTTGCGCATGGTGGTGTGAGTATTAATCTCTCTCAACGTACAAGAATTGTACCGCATTTTATGTACAATCGTCAGGGTACGGCTACTGAAAAGATCTTTGGTACTTATGTTCAGCTGAATGTGAATGAAGAAACTGATTTTATGCTTGGCGGATATTATCGTTTCAAAGATGCCGTTGCTCCTTTTGCGGGTATTGACTGGAAAAATTTCATTGTCGGTATCAGCTATGATGTCAATGCGTCAAAACTCAGTTCACTCACGAGAAATGTAAACTCATTTGAATTGAGTCTTACTTATGTGAAGCGTACCGGAGCAAGAAGTATTTTTGAATATATACGTTGTCCAAGATTATAATTCCCAACTGATCAAAATTACTGTCCATCATACAAGAATATTTTCATCTCATGCAAGTAAAAATTTCCAATTGGTATAAAAATAATCCGGCATTCATTTTTGCCGGTTTACTGATGTTTTGCACTGTGCAAAACGCAACAGCACAAAAAGATAAGCGACTGGTGCAGGCAGAGGCTTACTATGAGAAAGGTGAGTATCTCACTGCGGCCGGTTTGTATGATCAGTTTCTGAAAACAGATCCACGTAAAATTCAACCACGTTTTCCGGTTGGTTCCAATCGTAATGCTACAGGTATTACCGGAGCAGGCCTGAATGAGAAAGATGTCATGTTTAAAAAAGCGGAATGCTATCGCCTTGCGCATTATATGAATGAAGCATTACAGGCTTATGGCGACGTGTATAAGAAAGATTCTGTGAAATATGCAGATGCCATGTTCTGGAAAGCTGTTTGTGAGCGTTCGCTTTTAAAAACAAATGAAGCATCCGTTTCACTGGCCAACTATCGTAAAAATCCGAATGGTACTTCTTCCGTTAAAAAGCTGGTCGACAAAGAAGCAGCGACTTTAAATTATGTCTCTCAGCAAATTAATCGTGCCGATACAGTGCTTTATACTATTGCTAAAATCAATTCTGCATCCGGATCACAATCGGGCATTTATGCTGCAGCTCCGGGAGGAAAGGGAGGATGGATGGTAACGAGTACATCATACGATTCACTGGCTAAAGAAGGTGTGAATCCCTATCAGAACCGACTTTTTGATGTAGGTATCAGGGGTGGAACATTTATCAACCTGAATGAGGCTTCATTCGACAGCCTTGATAAATCTTTAAGTCAGGGTGCTGCATCTTTGAGTAACGATGGCAATACCCTTTACCTCACGCAGTGGAAGAAAGACAAGAAAGGCACGAAATCCGGAATTTATACATCAACGAAGAAAGGCGACAGATGGACTTATCCGCAATTGTTATCTGCGTTGCAGACTGACGGAGCAAACTATCAGCAACCTTATCTTACGCTTGACGGACGAACATTGTTTTTTGCATCAGACCGTGCAGGCGGACAAGGGAAGCTGGATATTTGGTATGCCAGTCTTGGTGCCGACGGATCTATTGAGTCGGTAACCAATGCCGGCACTCAGGTTAACACTGCTGACAATGAGCAGGCGCCTTTTTATCATTCACTGACGGGGGTACTTTATTTTTCTTCTGAAGGAAGAACAGGTATGGGCGGATATGATTTGTTTGCCTCTGCAGGAAGTACGGATGCCTGGCAGGAAGCTGTGAATATGGGGTATCCTGTAAACTCTACAAGAGATGATATTTATTTATATGCCGGTGCGGAAGGACTAAGGAGAGATGCTTTGTTGAGTTCCGATCGCGGGTCGGGATGTTGCCTTGAAACATATGTATTGGAGAAGCGTCCGAAGAAACGTCGCTTAACAGGGAAGGTTGTTGATTGTAACGGTACAACACCGATTGAAGGAGCAGCGGTTTCCTGGATTGGAGAAGGTAATCAATTGGCAACTGTTTCAACCGGAGCGGGAGGTGTATTTAGTTTTGAATTGAATGAGCAGGATGATCCGGATTCATTGGTGGTGAGCAAGGATGATTACAGAGAAAAGCGTGCAGCGATTGTCATTGCAGGCCGCAACGAAGAAGATTTGTTGATTGATATTCTGAATAATGAGGATCTCTGTCTGAACGGTTCTAAAGTGATCGTACCTGAAGAAGTGATTACACTTTACTATGATTTTGATAAGAGTGTATTAAGAGCAAGAGAAAAACAAATTTTGGATTCAGTAGCAGCGGTGTTGCTTGCGTATCCGAATGCAACGGTTCAGATATCAGGCTATACGGATGGATTGGGTACGGATGCATATAATTTAAAGTTGGGTGAAAAGCGTGCCGCAGGTGCAGCCAAATACCTGAAAACAAAGGGCATAGACGGAAGCAGGGTATCTTTTGAATCATTCGGGAAATGTTGTCCGGTTGAAGATGAGAAAGTAAATGGCCGCGACAATCCAAAAGCCCGTAAGAAGAACAGGAGAGCATTGGTATATATCAGGAAATGATATTGATCATAATTTGATACAAAAAGCCGCAGAGATGCGGCTTTTTCTTTACTTATATATTTGATTATCAGCACCTTATTTCCCCAGCTTTCTACCTGGCTATTTCATATTTTAAAAATGTTAATACGAATGAGTGTTTGTAAGAAAAAATTGTTAAATTTGGGTACGTTTTTAGATAATTATTTTTTAATAATCTAATTATCTAAACAATCATAATTCAAAGGTATATTATGCAATCATCAGGAAACTTTTTATTTAACTCAATTTCCATTAACGAGGGAGTTAATAAAATATTTTTTATATATCTGAAAAATCTCATTCTTTTTAAAAAATTATTCTCAAGATTTCCGTTTTTTTTATTATTAATTTCAATCTTCTTTTCAGTAAATACAAAGCAGGGTTTAGGTCAGTCTGTCATTGTTTCTGAGGGTTTCAATAATTCAATGCCGTTGTTTACGGCAACGGGTTCATCTGGAACCGTTGGTTATGTTACTGGGAATACTCCTAGTGTAAATGTTCTTCCTGCTTCAACACCTTATGCAGTTGAGGGGACTCACTCATACGGGGTGCAGAAGGGAGGTGTAACACTGACATCAGG